>JAEZLJ010000144.1 GCA_023415275.1 Bacteroidota bacterium | reverse complement strand
GGCTTTGGTGGGAAGGAGACTGGAATGAACCGCAGAATATCGAACAAGGAATATCGAATGTCGAAGGAAGAGATCTAAGATTAATTAGATTCCATAGGATTTTTGAGGAGATGGGGTACTCCCTGTCAACCTGTTAACCTATCAACTTGTCAACTAATAAAGCGGCCAAAAGCGGTCATTTCCGGCCAAATCGGCCATAATCGGCCATGGCATTTGATTGAACAAATAGATTAAATCATATTGCAGGTAAATAAATCCAATCTCATATGGCAAAGCAAATAGGACATGTAAAGGCAGTAGGAACAGTGGATGACAATGTGAATTTTTACTTTACAGAACTGGATGGATATTTAGCCAGGTTATTACCTGGAGTGGATACCCAACGCTTCTGGAATGATCCTGCCTTTGAAGGAAGCAGGAGGAGTGCGGAAAGGTTTAAGCAGGGAAATATCATGTCTTCCATTATCTACCGCTTTGTAAGCGTAAAGAGAAGATATACGCATTTGTTCAAACAGGTAAGGACACTATCGCTTATATGCTTAAAGCAGGGAATAGAAAAGAAAGATGTATTGACAGCTTTATTCAACTTCCTGGAAGAGCAAAAGCGCATTTCCCTTACCCGTGAACAGTTTGACTTGTTGTTGTCCTCCTTTGAAGAAGAACTAACTACCAGGCTGAAAGAACCAAAACCTGAGAAGGTAAAGAAGGTTAAGAACAAGCTCGATATCAAGGTATCTAAACCCTTATCAGAAGAAGAACTCGAGTTCTTAGAGCTTTATATGGATGATTATAACTGGACCATCAAATTCGAAGGGGAGTTTCCGCCTAACTACCAGGTACCATTGTTTCTGCTCAAGCATGTAGCGTAAGTATTGTCAATGATCAATAGTTAATTGGTTAATTGTTGTCTTAGGTGGTAGCGTACTTTATTGTATAATGGGCGCTTAATGGTTTACCATAGATCCCTCCTTCGTCGGGATGACAGAGCTTGAAATTTATTTATGGCATTCAGTATTTGGATTGGAGCATGTAACCACTAAAATGATGATTCACTTGTCCCTTTTTCATTTTACATTTTTCATTTTCCATTCATCTCAATTTTGACTATTGCCTTTTTAACACGCACAAAAAAAGCGGTACCCTTCGATACCGCTTTTACTGAAGTTGGTGTTTTAATTATTTCTTGATCAGTTTTTTGGTAATAGTTTGATCCTTGCTCTGCACCTGTAGAATGTAGATGCCCTGGGAAAGAGATTGCAGGTCCTGCAGGGCAAAATAGTTGATGCCGCTGTAGGCTGTAAAATCTTTTTGTCTTACAGGAGCACCTGATGCGTTCAATAAAGCTACCTTGATTTTTGAATCGCTATTCAGGGTTACATCAAATTGCAGATCTTTCTGGAACGGGTTGGTCATGACACCCACTTTGAAATCATCCAGTGAGTTGCTGTTCAACTGTATGATCCTGGAGAACTTCATCTTACCCGCAGGGTTGGTAAGCATGATGCGGTAGTAGGTTTTGCCTGCCAATATGGATGAATCAGTGAATGAATAATGGTTATTTTCTGCACTGTTAACATTATGACCATTTACAGATCCTATTTTGGTAAAGTTGGATCCGTCAAAGCTTTTCTCCACATTAAAACGCAGCGCTTCATGTTCACGGGTTGTGGTCCAGAAAAGGTTGGAACGGTTGTTAGCCAATTTTCCATTAAAGGATAAAAGATCTGTATTCAGCACTACACCACAATCCATTACATTCAAAGCAATCTGGCTCACACCATCAGTTACCTGGCAATTGGAGTTGGATAGATTTCCTGCTGTTGTGGAAACAACCACCCTGTATTTGTCTCCTGCATTGGAAAGCGTGGTGGCTGATGTGGGCACAGTATAGCTGGTGATATATTCCCAGGCAGATCCATTCCAAACAGGAGAGGACGTACCAGTGGCACCGCTGATATCAGACCATGAGGTGCCATTATCTGTACTTCTCTGCCATTTGTAATTCTGGTAAGTATTAAAGTAAGAACGGATGGTATCGTTAATGACAACAGGATTGTTCTGGCAAACGGATGGATTTAAAGATGGTGAATACCGCATGTTGGGAAGACAGGTATTCACAGCTATATCATCCAGTGCCCAGTCGTTTCCACCTCCACCCGGTGCATTGTTTCTTAGTGTTAAAAGAAATGAGGTTTCAGTAGGTCCTGTTAAGTAAACGAACCCTCTTTTTACCCATTGGTTGGTAGAGTCAGATCCTGTTGGGGTAACCCCGGTATATCTGATATCCCCTGTAGTATAATAGTCGCTTCCATTCACGTCAAAGGCTATATTTGGTCTTACTCCGGATGTATCACCAGGAGCTGTAGGTATATAACCTGCTGTTGAATGATTTCTACCTAAAGAGTCAGCTCCGCATTTGTAGCAAATGTTTTTAAACCAGGCCGATAGTTCGTAATAGGTATTAGGACAAAGATTGTTTACAGTATAGGTGAAAGCTGTATCAGCCCTGTAGGCGGAGTTAATAACAAGCATGTATCCGCATGGGTTAGTAGGACTTACAGGTTTTGTAGTATCGCAAGCCGGGTTGCCCATGGCCGGGTTGCTGGCTCCAGTATGGTCACCTGAAATATCCCATAAATCGAAGACCCTGTAGGTACTGTTTGGCTTACCCCATGTATTGATTGTTGTAAATGTTTGGCTTGTATTATTCGCTATGCCATAAAAATAATCGTTTGGACCTCCAGCAGTGGTAAATGGCTTATAGGTATAACCCGTACCAATGTAAGGGGTAGTTCCCCTGTTCCTTGCTAATGGAGCGCTGCCGCTGGGAAGCCCAAATGTTCCGTTGGATTCTGCACCTAAAGCATTGGTAGCTGAAACTGCATTGGGACAAAGTCCAGGGCTATTATATACCACAAGGTTGTTAACAGGAAATCTTGCATTTGAAAGGATGCCAGTTGCCTGGTCCCTATAAGTGAGTGCACCTGTTTTGAAATTGATCTTGGTATTATAACCAGCATATACCACTACACGATAGGTAGCCATGATCAGGCAGGGGCTACCAAATACGCGGGGATAAGACGTACTTGTCAGTGCACCCCTGGCAGTTCCTGTGGATCCAGCGCCTATATTGATACGAACAATGGTATCGAGTCCATTGGTATAAACGGTACCCTGGTCTGCATCTAAAGCATCTGTAAAGGCATTGGCTCCATTTCCATAGATCTTGCCTTCATTGGTACGCCAGGCCAGGCTGCCAGGTACAAGGCGCAGTCCTTTGGTGTTATATAAGGTATCTATGAAAGAAAGACTGTCTAGTGATTTAGTGTTGATAGAAAGAATGGCTCTCATTTCCAGTGTATCGCCTGGATTTACTGTTCCACCAGTAGAACCTTTGGTCACATTGATATAGGTGCGGCTGATCTCGTAAGTGGCAGGCACTGGAGCAGACACGCAAATATTGAAGCCTCCTGCACTGGAAGGGCTACTTCCAATATTGGATACTCTTACATAATAAGTATTACCTACAGTTAATCCTGAGGTAACAGCAGAAGTAGTACCGCAGGCGAGCGAAGTTAATGTACCGCATGATCCACTGAAGATTTGTACTTCAGGGTTGGTAATGCCACCACCTACACTGCTAATGGAAGCATTTTGGATGGTTCCAGTTGCAACAAATTTGAACCATACATCATATAGTGTACCTGGTGATGCACAACCGGCAGGGATTCCTGAACTGGCAGTAGCACTGATCAGTGTAGCAGCAGTATTGGAACATCCTGCACTTGAAGTTAATGTTATAGCACCTGCGCAATCATCATTGGCAGGAGGGGGTTGAGGATGGGTAACGCATATATTAAAGGTAGCAGTTGATGTAGGCGCAGATGCACCAATATTTGAAACCCTGATGTAATATGTTGAACCTATTGTCAATGACGTGGCGGTCAACGTGGTTGTTCCACATTGTAAAGAACTTAATGACCCGGGAGTTCCACTGAATAATTGAATTTCAGGAGAAGCAAGACCTGTACCAAGTGTACTAATAGTAACTGTACTAGAAGTATTAGCTGCTGTGAATTTGTACCAAACATCCCAGTGATTGCCTGCTGTTTGGCATCCTGCTGGTATACCAGTGCTTAAACTAGCTAAATTTAATGAGCCGCTAGTGTTAGTACATGCCGTGTTTGGAGTTAAGGTTAATGCGTAACCAGGGTCATCATTTGGTGAACTGGTAAGGCAAATATCAAAAGTTCTTTTTGCTGGCTTAGAAGAGGTACTTCCCGTAACATACACTCTAAAATAATAGGTAGTTCCTGGAATAAGTGTTGTAAACGATAATGGTGTTGAACCGTTTTGGCAAATTAGGGAAGTAAATGAACCGCAAGTTCCGCTGAATAATTCTATAAAAGGTGAAGTGCCTCCAAAACTGGTACCTAAATTGGAAATAGAAATATTTACATTAGGTGAGATAGCAGTGAATGAATACCAAACGTCATTTGTTGGGCTTGTAGCTCCTGCACAAGTTGCTGCAGGTGAACCAGTGCTAGTTGCATCTTGTAAATCCCCAGAAACAGTTGTGCATGGAAGTGTGGGAGTAATAGGTGATGCATTACCGCATAAATCATTAGACGGTTGTGCAAAAGCTATATTGATAAGAACAAGGAAAAAACAGGTTACCAGGATGCGGAGTGTCGATTTGGTTCTCATGAAGCAGGATTTAGGCATTCAAAGGATTTGGCTAAATTACCCAATGGCCTTGATCTAAAACAAGGTTAAAGGGTCGCAGCGAAGGTATTAAGGGGATTTATTTATTCCAATAGGAAAACTACCATAAGTGGATATACGTAATTCTATCATTAAATTAAGAAGTATTGCTATTGGAAAGAGCAGTAAGTGCCCATAATTTTACCCCTTTGAATCGAACCAAATCCTGAAAGACCATGTCTCTAACTGCTTTTCGCAAATTATTATTCTTATTTCCCGTTCTAATCAGCTTTAATCTTTTTGCTGCTCCGGGCCCTGCCAATGACAATTGTGCCAATGCTACATCATTAACTTCTTCATCCGCTGGAACCTGTTCTGCATCTATGACACTACAAGATGCTACCAATAGTGCTCCTGCTGGTACGCTTGGGTCGCCAGGTGCTAATTCAACTTTTGATGTTTGGTTTACCTACAAGGCTACAGCTTCAAAGGTTGGACTGCAATTAAATATTACAGGCACCTCATTAGCTAGTAATACTACTTATGTAGAGGTTTTTAGTGGCTCTTGCGGAAGTTTTACTTTAGTAGCTGCTGGAGATGCCACCTCACGCTTATTATTAAATAGCTTAACACTAAATACTACGTATTATATAAGGGTATATGTTACTTCAGTTCCTTCAGTGAATGGGGCGGGTAAATATAACTTTACTGTTTGTTTGACCGATCCGCCTGCAAATGACAATTGCACCGGTGCGGTGTCTTTAACTTCTAGTACTACTTGTACTACCACCACAGGCACACTGGACCTGGCAACGGCTTCTTCTGGTGTTACAGCCGGTTGCGCCCCCGTGGGAACACATTATGATGTTTGGTACAGCTTTACTGCTGCAAGCACTACAGAAGCAGTGACCATCAGTAACACAGGAAGTTCCTTAAATAATACTGCAATACAAATATTTAGCGGCGCTTGTGGAAGTACTTCCCTGGCTTGCGGATCCAATACAGCCACGGCCTCAGGGTTAACAATAGGTAATACTTATTATGTCAGGGTTTCTAATGTAGGTACTGATCCTTCAGGAGCTGGAACAGCCAATTTTGATATTTGTGTGACGCATGCGCCACAGCCACCTGCTAATGATAATTGCGCCAGTGCTGATGCCCTGGCTATAGGTACCGGCAAAGCTGGTACGGTATGGTTGGCATCAGATAGTGGAGTGCCGACTGTTTGCTCGGGAACTGCAGACGATGATGTGTGGTACACCTTCACACCCACAGCTACCAGCGCTACTGTTACATTAAGTGGAGTAGGCTCCAATCTGAGCACTTCTGGTGCGGTGATCCAGGTATTATCCGGTAGTTGCGGATCATTGACTTCTTTAGGTTGCGGTAGTTCTGGTATGACTGTATTAGGATTGACCGCTGGCAGTACCTATTATATAAGGGTGTTTTCAGCAGGTGCCGGATCTATTGGCGGCACTTCTTCTGGATCAGTCTTTACCATCACAGTAACCGGTCCTGGTGCGGTAACACAAACCACAGTGGGCTCTGGACGCATGAATGAAGTCTTTAAGCAAACCATACTATCAGGAAGTAACGTTTTAAATTATCCATGGGAAATTACCTATGGTGCAGACGATAAATTATGGATCACAGAATCACGTGGATATAAAGTGTACAGGATGGATCCAAACACTGGCGCCAAATCCACCGTGCTGGACCTGTCAAGCGGCAGCACTTTTTTGCCTGCTCCATCCGATACATTAAATGCGGTTAATTCTTCCACCTGGTCTAAATGGCCCCAGGGAGGATTGGCCGGATTGGCATTGCATCCCAAGTTCATGGATGGAACAGGATTGAATGATTATGTGTATGTATCTTATGTTCACAGGTATTTAAGTGGTAGTACTGCAGTGAAGACCGGTATGTTCTTCAGGAATAAGTTGGTGCGGTTTACGTTCAATTCCGCTACCAGCAGGCTTGAGTCACCGGTAGTACTGTGTGATACCTTGCCTGGAAGCAGTGATCATAACTCACAAAGGATCATCATTGCCCCGGTGACTAAAAATGGAACCTATTATTTGTTCTATGCCCAGGGTGATATGGGAGCGGGGCAGTATGAAAACAGGGATAGGCCTGAAAAAGCCCAGATAGCTGCCTCCTATGAAGGAAAGATCTTAAGGTTTAACCTGGAGTCTGATGGTGAGTCTGGCGCAAATGGATGGATACCCAATGACAACCCTTATAATACTTTACTGGGTGTGCAAAGTGCCGTGTATAGTACCGGTATCCGGAACAACCAGGGTTTTGCCTACGATACCTCACTCAATATATTGTATGGATCTTCGCATGGCCCTTACAGTGATGATGAGATCAATATTATTAAAGCCTTTAAGAATTATGGACACCCATTGGTGCAAGGCTTTGCTGCGGATGGTAACTATAATGGTACCACCACGGCAAGTACCAGTACCAGTGTTTCTGCAGGAGCACCATTTACAGATAATTCAGGTAATTCTGCTTGTCCGCCAATAGGAGATGAAGTTGCCAATGTGGCCGCTATCAATGCTGCCGGGTATGGCCAATACCAGGACCCCATCTTCTCTGCTTATCCTGCACCAAATGGAGATGTGAACACGCCGGGCACCATAAAATATATATGGAAGAATAACCCCGGGAATGCATTACCTGCTCCAGGCTGGCCTACAGAGGCATGGTCAGGTTTGGATCTTTATAGTAATACCGTGATCCCGGGTTGGAAAAGATCATTGGTGGCTGCTTCTTTGAAGTGGGGAAGATTGTTGCGTATCCGGATGGATGCCAATGGTACAGGAACTATGCCTACCAATACTGTGAATGATACGGTGAGTTATTTTGGCGGACAGAATCGTTTCCGCGACCTGGCGTTTGCACCTAATGGCAAGGATATCTATGTGATCATGGATAATTCTTCTACAACCTCCGGCCCTGGCAATGCCAATCCTGTAGTGCCCTTGTGCGCAGGTTGTGTGCAGAAATATACTTTCCTTGGTTACAACCCTGATGCCACTGGCAGAAGTTTGTTGCCAACCACCGTTGATGTTACCTCCGGTACAGCCAACACCTGTGTTCCGGGAACCACCATCACTATTGATAATTTCAATAACAACCTATGGGTGCCTATTACCGGGCCTGATGGTAACATCATGGCCGAGATCAAGGCCAATGGTAATAACCTGGGGACAATCACTTCTTCCTTTTATACTAACGGTGGACCAGTAAGGGAAAACTCAAAAAAGCGCCTGTACCTGGATCGCAATATGACCATTACTCCACAGGTACAGCCATCAACGCCTGTTAGTATTCGTCTGTACATTACAGCAGGTGAACTGAATGCCATCAAAGCTGCTTCCAACTCGCAGGGTGCATCCAGTATGGTGAATTCCATTTCTAACCTGAGTATATACAAGAACAGTGATGCCTGTGGTGCCACATGGGTGAATACAACTACCCCATTGGTCATTACCCCGCAGTATGCTGAGGCTTTTGGTAATGGATATGTGTTGCAGGCAGATATCAATTCATTTTCTTCTTTCTATTTTGCCAATACCAATCCTATTACGCTACCATTGAACCTGTTAACATTTAAGGGTGCATGGCAGGATAACTCAGCCTTGTTGAACTGGGAAACTTCCAATGAAGTCAATACATCTCATTTCATTATAGAAAGGAGTACAGATGCCAGGAACTTTACAGCAATTGGTAATATAGCAGCGGCAGGTAACTCTACTGGTCAGAAATACAGCTATCCTGATAAGGATGCCAGTATGATGAATTCAAGTGTATTGTATTACCGCTTAAAAATGTATGACCTGAATGGATCATTCAGCTACAGCAATATTGTTAGCATTAATATAGATCCTTCAGCGCTGGTGAATGTGTATCCTAATCCAGTACATTCTGTGATCATGGCAAAGGTGTCATTGAAAAAAGCCGATAACCTGAATATACAGGTAACAGATATGAGAGGTCAATCTGTGTACATGGCAACAAAGTACCTGGGTGCAGGAACATCTGAATTGCAGATAGATACCAGGAAATGGACCTCGCAAGTGTATTCTATAAAGATCACCGACAGTAATAATAAAGTACTCATTATAAAAAATATTGTCAAATTATAAGGGTTTAGCCCTGATTTAAGAAGTAGAACCCCCTCTTTCATGGAGGGGGTTTATTTTTGCAGGAATGTATACGCTAAAGAAATCGCTGGGTCAACATTTCCTGAAGGATGAAGAGGTATGCAAACGTATAGTGGACGCATTGCAGCAGTGTTCATTTACCCGGCTGCTGGAGGTGGGTCCCGGAGGTGGAGCGCTGACCAAATACCTGGTAAAGATTCCAGGTATCGATTTCAAAGCAGTGGAAGTGGATGATGAAAAAGTAACCTACCTGTTACATACCTACCCTGTTTTAAAAGATAAAATCATTCACAAAAGCTTCCTTGATATTGAGAAACCTTTTGCTGAGTCATTTACAATTGTCGGCAACTTCCCTTATAATATTTCCACCGAGATCCTGTTTAAGGTGCTTGATTGGATAGGTTCAGTGGACTGTGTGATAGGGATGTTTCAAAAAGAAGTAGCGCTCAGGATCGCGGCAAAAGAAGGCAGTAAGGTATATGGTGTGACCAGCGTGTTGATACAGGCGTATTTTGACGTGATCTATTTATTTGATGTAGATGAGCAGAGTTTTAATCCGCCCCCCAAAGTAAAAAGCGGTGTAATCAAACTGACGCCTGTTAAGGAACCGCTTGCCATGAAAAGCAGGGAAGATTTTTTTAGGTTGGTGAAGGCTGCCTTTGGACAAAGAAGGAAGACTTTGAGAAATGCTTGCAGATCCCTCTTTGGGCAGGAAGTATTACAATCTGATATTTTTAATAAACGTGCAGAACAGTTAAGTGTTCATGACTTTGCACAATTAAGTTTTTTGATGACATAATGGAAAGAACTGTTATTATTACTGCACCTGCTCCTGCACACCTTATAGAAGACTTAACTGCAGCAGGGTATAAGGTATCTTATGAGCCATCCATCAGCTATGACCGATTAAAGGATGCAATAGCTTCGGCTAGCGGACTGGTAGTAACCACGAGGATCAGGATTGATAAGGACATGTTGGATGCGGCCGGCAATTTAAAATGGATAGGCCGGTTGGGAAGCGGCATGGAATTGATAGATGAGTCTTATGCAAGCCAAAGAGGCGTAGTGTGCATCAGCACACCGGAAGGTAATCGCAATGCAGTAGCAGAACATGCGCTTGGCCTGTTGCTGAACCTTATGAATAATATCTGTAGGTCGTTCAATGAAGTAAAGGCTGGGCAATGGCTCAGGAATGAGAACAGGGGAATAGAATTAACAGGTAAAACCGTGGGAGTCATTGGATATGGTAATACAGGCCAGGCCTTCACAAGACTTCTGCAGCCATTTGGTGTGCAGGTGCTGGCTTATGACAAGTATAAATCTGGTTTTGGCTCAGGCTATGTAAAAGAATCTTCTATGGAAGAAATACAAAAGGCGGCAAATGTGATCAGCATGCATGTGCCTCTTACTGACGAAACTTATCACATGGCAGATGACCGTTTTTTTGATCAGTTGGAAAGAAAGCCATTTTTCATGACCACCTGCAGGGGTAAAGTCACTAAAACTTCTTCGGTAATTAATGCTTTGAAAGCCAATAAAATTGCCGGTGCTGCGTTAGATGTGCTGGAAAATGAAAAGCTTTCCACCTTAACAGAGGCACAAAAGGAGGAGTTGAGTTTTTTATGTGAACAGCCTAATGTCCTTATCACACCTCACATTGCCGGGTACAGCCATGAGGCTTATAAGAAAATGTCCGATGTTTTGATAGAAAAACTACGTGACCGCCAGTTGCTGTAATAGGTAAATACCTATGCTGTTACAAGTAGATTCCATCAATTTTTGTACTGCAGGAAATCAGGCTATTTTACTCTTTTAATTCTTCAAAGAGTAGTCTAATTTTAGGGTATTAAATCAAACCCTTATGAAAACGCTAATTTCCTATGTAGCAGTTACCATTTTTGTTTTGGCATCTTCGTTTACGATTGATGTACAACAAAATTTGAATCACCAATCGACCTACAATTGCTTCAATTACCTGCGTGGTCATCGCCAGGGAAAGAACAAAGTAAACCTTGCCTGGTCGGTCAATGATCCTTCTATTGATCATTTTAAAGTCGAACAATTTTATGAAGGTGACTATGACTATGGCTATGAAGTTTCAAATCCTGTAAAGTTTGATGGCTCTTCAAAGTATGAAGTGGTTTTAACAGATGTATTTCCTGGAAATCTGACTTACCGTGTTACTGCTATAAGGGCAGATGGAACCTCAGAATGCTCGCCATTCGAAACGGTGAAGCTTATGCAACGTAAATAGTAAGGTGCGGAATTTATTTCCGCCCCTTCTTTCGTTCATCCAAATCTGGTTCTATGAAAACACTTTTACCCTTTTTCTTTCTTTTACTAACCATAACAGCTTCAGCCCAAATCACCACCCCGATTATTAAAGCGGGTTTTGGTGTAGATGGTGAGTTAAAAGCTAATTTTTATAATGGTTCTTTATCCAATGGAAATGATGACTGGTTTTTAGACAATACCGGCGTTGGCCGGAATGTAATTGATACCACAGGGGCTGCTGCTATAGTAGCAGGCTATTTGTCTGACGTTTCTCCATGGAAAAAAAGAATGAGCAGCTTTTACCGCCCTATGAGTATGCCTCAATTTTCTATTGTTAATAATAAGCTTTGGCTGGATGCTTTATTTGTACGGGATTATCATGGTACTGATACCACTGTTTTTGTAAGTGGATCCAACAAGAATGGTGACTCGCCAGCTACCTGGATGGGTGGTATCCAGGGTGTGCCTGACAAGAATGATATTTTGGATATGTTCATGCACGTTAGACGTGCAGGTCCAAACCGTACTGACTCTCTTTGGATGTTTGGTGGACTATCATTAGATAACACTACAGGCCAACGTTACTTCGACTTTGAAATGTACCAGACAGATATTTACTATGACCGCCCTAGTGGTAAATGGTTTGGCTTTGGCCCGGATGCCGGCCATACCAGCTGGGATTTTGATGCTGCAGGTAATGTGACAAGACCAGGGGATATCATATTCTCTGCCGAATACCAAAGTTCTACACTTACTAAGATCGAAGCACGAATCTGGATCAATAAGAGTAAGCTTTCCATCACACCAGCAGGCTTTAATTGGTCAGGCCAGTTTGATGGCGCTGGTACAGGTGCTACTTTTGGTTATGCCAGTATTCTTCCAAAAACTTCAGGCGCCTTTTATACCGGACTGGGAAGTGGCAATAATACCTGGACAGGCCCGTTTCAATTAGTATTGGTGGATAATAGCCTGGCCACTAATTATACCCGTGATCAGTTCATGGAGTTCTCTGTGAACCTGACAAAGTTGGGATTGGATCCTGTAACAACATTCGGTTCTGATATCTGCGGTACTCCGTTCAATCGCATCGTGGTCAAGACAAGGTCCTCTGCCTCTTTTACATCCGAATTGAAAGACTTTGTGGCACCTACAGACCTATTCCTGGCTCCAAGGGCGCAGGCTGTAGCAGATGTGCCATTTTATTGCGGACCAGTAGGAGTTAGTAACCTTTCTGTGATCAATCCATCGGCTAGTTCAATTTATACCTGGAGTACTACAGATGGGCATATTATTGATGTACCTACTGGACCGTACGTTACTGTTGATTCGCCGGGAACTTACATTGTAAAGCAACAGCTGGCCGCCGGTTGCAACCCTTATGCCTACGACACATTGACCATTTTACATGATGCCAGTTGTATTCCCATGGCTAACAGGATCACAGGTCTCCGCGGATCGATCAAATACAACACTGCTCATTTGAACTGGACAACAAAGGCTAATAAGGAAACTGTTTACTTTGAAGTAGAGCGAAGCATAAATGGCAGAGACTTTATGAAAGTGAGTACCGTCATGGCAGATTCACCTAATGGAGAAGCGGATTATAGCTTTGATGACAATATAGCCACCATTGGTGTTGCTTCCGTTTACTACAGGCTCAGGGCAGTCATGCATGTGGGGCAGGCTAATTATTCAGGCATTATCATGTTGAGTACCAGGCAGGATCAAAAGGCCATCAATCTCTTTCCGAATCCAGTGAATGATGTGCTTCAACTGTCTGTACCATCTGCTACCAGGCAGGAAGCCAAAGTATCAATATTTGATATTTCAGGTTCCTTATTGAGAACAGAAAGTTTCATGCTCAATAATGGCGTGAACATTTTGCAAATGGATGCCACCACCTGGAAAGCAGGTACTTATATGTTGCAAATAAAGACAGGTGAAACTGTAGCCTGGAAGAAATTTGTAGTGAACAGCACCCTGTTTAACAAATAAAACAGTCACGTTTTTATAGTTATTTATTTCTATTTATCTTTACATTATGTATGCAACGCTTCGGTAAAACGGGGCGTTGCTATTTTTTTCATTTTGATGTAAACCTAATTACCATGAGTGGAATTCAATACGTGACCAAAGAGACCCTTGAACAGATGAAAGCTGAGCTTCAGCATATGAAGGGAGTGGAACGTCCGGCGGCCTCCCGTGCTATTGCTGAGGCAAGAGAAAAGGGCGATCTGAAAGAGAATGCAGAGTATGACGCGGCAAAAGAAGCACAGGGAATGCTGGAAGCTAAAATAGCTGCCCTGGAAGGCCAGGTGGCCACAGCGAGGATAGTGGATGAATCTTCAATTGATACGAGTAAGGTTTCTGTTTTGACAAAAGTAAAAGTGACTAACCTGAACACGAAAAAACAGGTAACCTACCAGATAGTTAGCGAAAAAGAAGCTGACCTGAAAGCAGGAAAGATTTCTTATACTTCTCCTATTGGGAAAGGATTATTAGGTAAGCAAATTGGTGATGTGGCTGAAGTGACCGCACCAGCTGGTGTAATAAAGTTTAAAGTAGAAGATATCAGCATCTGATAATATTCTTTTTTGTGGACCAGGGAATGTGAACAAGCAGGTGCTTTTTCCCATTCCCTGTTTTAATTTTAATAGTTATGACTCTTTTTTCCAGGATCATTGCCGGCGAAATCCCCTCTTTTAAAATAGCGGAGAATGAGCGCTTTTATGCTTTTTTGGATGTTTATCCATTAAGGGAAGGACATACCCTTGTGATTCCGAAAACCGAAGTCGATAACCTGTTTGATCTTTCCCCGGATTATCTTTCGGAAATGCTGGTCTTTGCTCAGCCTATAGCAAAGGCTATTGAACGGTCTTTTAAATGCAACCGGTGTGGTATCAGCGTGATAGGACTTGAGATACCACATGCACATATGCATTTGATTCCTATCAATTCTTCTAATGATCTCAATTTTACCCAACACAAGGCAAGGGCTGCTGATGAAGACCTGCAAAAGGTGCAGCAAAAAATTCTTTCAGCGTTAAATAATTGATACGGGGCTATGATTGGATCCTTTTTGGATTTTCCCTGGCAAATGCTTCCCAACTTGCCTTCTTTGTCTTTTTTACTGTAGTAGTGGATTTAGGCACTGGAACCTTGCTACCAAAATGGTGGCAGATGGCAACAGCCAGTGCGTCTGTAGCATCAAAATATTTGGGCTTATTGGGTAATAAAGTTATTCGCTGGAGCATATTCCACACCTGCTCTTTGTCTGCATTTCCATTGCCCGTAATAGATTGTTTGATCTTTCGGGGAGAATATTCTGTAACCGGGATGTTTCGATCCATAGCGGCAGCAATGGCCACACCCTGTGCCCGTCCCAACTTCAGCATACTTTGCACATTCTTACCAAAGAAGGGAGCTTCAATGGCGCATTGGTTAGGATTGAATTTTTCAACTAGTTCGGTGATGCGCCGGTGAATTTTTTGAAGTCTTTTGTAGTGGTCCAGCGTGGAAGCCAACTTCAAAACATCTATTTCCATGACAGTGAAGGTATTGTTGTGAGCTTCAATGACACTGTATCCCATTACAAGGGTTCCCGGATCTATTCCTAATATTATTACTGGCTTTTGCAAGGAGGTGGTTATTTTTACTGCGATGCAGTTGAACAAAAGTATTAAAATCTTTATCAATTACTTTTTTGGTCCTATACTGTTCGCCTGGCTCGCTTTTTCTATATATAATAATATCAAACACCAGTCACAGTTAAGTACTTCATGGCTACAGATTCAACAATCTTTTCATTCAGTAAAGTTCATCCTGTTGTTGGCTGCCCTGGCCCTGGTATTGGTAAACTGGGGAATTGAAGCGTTGAAATGGAAAGCATCAGTTGCCATGATACAGCCTGTTAGTTTCTGGCAGTCTTTTAAAGCTGTTCTTTCGGGCGTTACCTTTTCTGTTACTATGCCCAATAGGGTGGGTGAATACCTGGGGAGGGTGCTTTACCTGCCTGAAGGCTCCAGGCTAAAGACCATATCTGTAACACTGGTAGGCAGTTTTGCTCAATTACTAACCACGCTTTTTGCAGGCGTTATTGGACTGGTAATACTGAAAAAGACTTTACTGCAAGCCTATCCCGGCTTCGTCATCTGGTACCAGATCGCTTTATACAGCCTAGTAGCTTTAGTGCTTTTATTGGGCTTATTGTATTTTAATGTTTCCGGAACGGTTGGTCTTTTTAATAAATGGATAAGGAGCCAGAAGTATCTGTACCTGGTGGAGGCATTAAGCAGCTTTCATTCAAAACTGTTGATGAAGATCCTGGTGCTCTCCATCTTGCGTTACCTGGTTTTTGTAATACAATACATTCTTGTATTTTATCTTTTCGAGGTCAATGTACCGGCAGTCATGGTCGGATGGGTGATGAGCGTGGTCTTTTTGGCCATGGCCATTGTGCCTTCTATAGCACTGGTGGAGATAGGCGTAAGGGGAGAGATCAGCTTAAAGCTAATGGGCCTATTCTCAGCTAATAGCCTGGGCATAGGACTTACTTCCATCAGTGTATGGCTGATCAACCTGGTGATACCAGCTATCTTTGGAAGCTTATTATTGATGAATATCAAGGTCTTTACCAGAAAGGGAAATTCTATCTGAACCAACTTCTTTTGATTCAGCTTTTTACAGTTCTTCCAGTTTAAATGAATTACCGGGTCGGATGCCCTTTTCCGTTTGTATTAAATCGCAACATTCAATCAGGGGATCATGTTCAAAAAACAAGATGTACTGATTCCCCACGGCTTCGTTCAAAAAGGATTTTTTTTCTTTCAGCGTGGTAAGCGGAAACATATCATAAGCCATGATATAAGGCATGGGAATGTGTCCTGCTGAAGGCAAAAGATCGGCCATGTACACAATGGTCCTATCCTTATACTTCAACTGGGGTAACATCATTGCTTCTGTATGTCCATCAACAAAGCGTATAGATATATTGTCAGTAAAGGAAACAGTGGGCAAATTTATGATCTCCTGGCCTTTAGATGGGGCACCTGGGTTATTGACAAATTGCAGCTGGCCGCTTTCCTGGATAGGAAGAATATTCTCTTTTAAAAAAGAAGCCTTTTCCCTGTCATTGGGGTATACAGCCCAATCCCAATGCTTTTGATTGCTCCAGTAGGTAGCGTTCTTAAAAGCAGGAACCAATTGGTCTCCCACCCGTATAATGGAGCCTCCACAATGATCAAAATGGAGATGGGTGAGGAATACATCAGTTATGTCATCCCTGTGAAAGCCATGCTTGGCCAGGGAAGAGTCCAGGGTATCGTTGCCGTGTAAATAATAGTGACTAAAGAATTTCTGGTCTTGCTTATTACCTATGCCATTATCAACCAGTATCAGCCTGTTGCCATCCTCTATCAACAGGCAGCGCATCGCCCAGTCGCAAAGATTGTTATCATCAGAAGGGTTGATCTTATTCCATATGGATTTGGGCACTACTCCAAACATAGCCCCACCATCCAGTTTAAAGTTTCCGGTGTTAATAGTATAAAGATTCATAAAGCAATCCGTGGTTTTCTAACCCGCGTTTGTAAGCGGTTGACAAATAACAATAGTACGCCTCCAATAATAAAAAATATCATAAGGGCCACCACCGAGTTTCTCATTCCTCCCAAAAACTCACCCACATACCCAAAGGTAAGGGTGCCCAGGACAAGGCCTATCTTGTCGCAAACATCATAAAAGCTAAAATAAGAAGCTGTATCTTTTGTGGGAGGCAGCAGCTTTGAATAGGTGGAACGTGACATGGATTGGATGCCTCCCATCACCATGCCCACGCAAAAAGCCAGGGCATAAAACTGCATGGCGTTCTTTACAAAATAGGCGAAAACGCAAATGCCTACCCATATCACAATGATAACCCCCAATGTGAACAGGTTACTCGTGATTTTGGAAAGACGTGAAAATATTAGCGCGCCAAGTATGGCTACTAATTGAATGATGACAATAGTGATGATCAACTGGGAAGACTCCATTTTTAATTCATCAGAAGCAAAATAAGGAGCCAGGTACATCACAGTTTGCACGCCCATATTGTAAAAGAAGAAGCTCACCAGGAAACGTTTGATGATGGGGTGATGCCTAAACTGGTACCATACTTTTTTCAATTCATAGAAGCCGTTGATGAATATGCTGTGTTCAGGGTTTTGTTGTGAAGCTCTTGATGGGGGCAACCTGTTGAACGTAATCTGTGCAAAGCCAGCCCACCACAAACCAACCGCAAGAAAGGACAGCCTGACCGGCCATGCGTCCCATCCCAGGTGCATATTGTCATTTAAAATTATAGCTGTCAGGCAGAAAACCATTAACAGCACGCTTCCAATATAACCTAGCACAAATCCTTTGGCACTGATACGGTCCTGGTCTTCTTCTGCAGCAATATCCGGCAGGTAAGAATTGTAAAAAACAATGCTCCCGGCAAAACCTATAGCGCCAAGGATGGCACTAAAAATCCCGAAGGTGATGGTTTCTTTGGTCATGAAGGTGAGGCTGATACAAGCCGCCGCTCCCAGGTAGCAAAAGAACTTCATGAATGATTTCTTATTGCCTTTATAATCTGCAATGGAAGAAAGGATAGGAGAAATAATGGCTATGATAAAGAAAGAAAAAGAGATCATATACGAGGCCAATGCCGACCTGTCGAATGATCGACCCAATAAATGAACCCGCTCCGGTGCTATGGCAATGAAATAAGAAGGGTAAAGTGCTGATACAACCACCAGGGAATAAGCACTATTGGCCCAGTCGTACATGGCCCAGGCATTGATCACTTTCTTGGAAGCAGTTTGCATAATAGCATCTATTATGTCATTCCTGGTCAATAAGGAAAGACGGTATAGGTAAAAATAAGAAAGACATCACGAAAGATGTCTTTCAAATATTCCGAGAGTAAATTTATTTAACCCAGGTAGCCGGTGAATATGAGGATCAGCAACAATATCCCTACAATGATCCTGTAGACGCCAAATAGTTTGAAGCCATAGGCTTTGAGGTAATTAATAAAAAAGCGAATAGCCAAGAGCGCCACAACAAAGGCCACAATATTACCTATGGCAAAGGCTACCATATTCTGGTTACTTTCCATGATCAGTTCATATCCCCTTTTGGGAACCCCGCTGCCATGCCATTTCTTTAAAAAAAGCGAATAGGCTGTGGCTGCAAACATGGTAGGAACAGCAAGGAAAAAGGAGAATTCTGCTGCCAGGTTACGGGTCAGTTTTTGTTGCATGCCTCCAATAATGGAAGCGGCGCTGCGGCTAACCCCTGGCACCATAGCCAGTACCTGCCAGCATCCTATGATAAAAGCATTGGGATAGCTGATCTTTTCTTCTGTTTCTATGGTATGCCGTTTAAAGAAATTGTCAATGAATAATAAAACAATACCTCCCACGAGCATGGATACAGCTACGGTGGTAGGGCTTTCCAGCAGTTTGTCTATCTGGTCATTGAATAAGAAACCGAGAACAAGGGCAGGCAATACACCTACCACCAGTTTGGCGTAAAACTTCCATCCTTCTGATCCTTTAGAAAGAGGGGACATGAATCTTTTCCAGTACAATACCACAACAGCCATAATGGCGCCCAACTGGATAGCCACCTCGAACAGCTTGGTAAAATCACTTTCGCCAATACCCAGTAAAGAGCTGGCAATGATCATATGGCCGGTGGAGGATATGGGTAAAAATTCGGTGAGGCCTTCCACCACTGCTATGATAATAGCTTCAATAATATTCATCAGGGTATATTGATACTAGCTGTTTTTAGGCTGCCTGAAAATGGCAATGATCTCAATGACCAGTCCTGCAAGGATAACTATAGGAGCAATGGTTATACGGCGTGTGCCATATACTTCGTTCACATTAAATACATTGGGGTCATCGCTGCGACCGCCTGCCATCAATAAGAACCCAAGCACCATCACACCGGCACCTATAAGCATCCAGGTGTAATTGGTCTTTTCAAAAAGTGACCCAATGCCAGACCCTTCTTTTTTAACGGCCGTTGTCGTGGTAGTTCTTTTTTCTTTCATCAAACAAACTTAAATAGTTTATTGTTTATAGTTTCTTGTTTTTTGTTACTTCTATGGCCATAAACCATAAGATTGGGATATGCCAGCTATTCTCAGAGAGGTAAGCTTTCAAGGCAACTATAAACAAAAAACAATAAACCAGAAACCTTAATATAATTCATCCAGCTTCATGCGCAGGTATTTTAACACGCTGCGGTAGGTGCTGAACAGGGTTATGGTAATACCAATAATGATCAGTACAAAGAATAAAAGCAGCATGGTGGAGGTGGAATGAACCACTTTGATCTCCGGTACCAGGTTGCCCGCTATGGTGATCAATACATAGATCAGGGTCACTGCAATCACAGCACTGATAGCTCCATTGATGATGGCGCGTACATTCAGCGGGCGTGCAATAAAGCCCCTGGTGGCACCCACCATTTGCATGGTCTTGATCAGGAAACGGTTGCTGAACATGGCTAGCCTGATGGTATTATCTATCAGAATAATCACCACAATGGCAAGAATGATGGCAATGACCAGCAAGATCAGGCTGATGTTGCGCAGGTTCTTATTCAGGTTGGTCACCAGTTCCTTTGGGTATTGTACATCTGTCACATAGGTACTTTGTGACTGTTCGATATTCTTGCGAATGCTTTCCAGCGTATCCACCTGCACATATTCTTTCTTCACATTGAAATAAATACTGTTGGGCAGGGGGTTATAATCAAGGATCTTGTTCCAGTCTTCATTACCATCTGACAGGTATTTCTGGCGGGCCATTTCCTTGTTCACAAAGCTGTAATTCTTTACATAGGGCTGGGAAGCAAAGTACTGCATCAGGGCGATACTGTCTTTTGAAGGCACATCGCCACGTAAGTGCACCTTGACCTCGACATTTTCCCTGAAATAATCACCCAGCTTGGCGGCATTGATTACCAGCCAGCCCACAATGCCTAATAAAAAGAGGACAAGGGTAACCCCGATAATGGACATTACATAGGATGGTTTTCCACGTCTTGCTGCTGCTTTGCTTGATTGAGCCATGCTATCTCTTTGTTTAAGAAGTGAACAAAAATAAAGGTTTGGTGCTTAGCATTGAGGTCAACCCTTTGGTTTTGCAAAGTTTTAAACGCCTGAAAGGGTTATTTTTGCCCTCCCTAACGGTTGCCTGTTATTCAATATTGTTACGCTGATAGGCAGTAACTGACAAAGTTTTGATAAATGAACATGTAGAACCTGTAAGGGTTCTTTTTTAAATCCCTGAGCAACTATAGACAAAAAGAAAAGATCAATGGAGTACAAATTCAGAGACATTGAGCAGAGATGGCAGCAGGTATGGGAAGAGCAAGGCGTATATAAAGTTCCTAATGATACCTCAAAGCCGAAGTATTATGTGTTGGATATGTTCCCTTACCCAAGTGGGGCAGGCTTGCATGTGGGCCATCCATTAGGATATATTGCCTCTGATATCTTCGCCCGTTATAAAAGATTAAAAGGCTTCAATGTGCTGCATCCCATGGGTTATGATGCTTTTGGATTGCCCGCAGAACAATATGCTATTGAACATGGTGTGCATCCTGCCGAAAGCACGGCTAAAAATATCAAGACCTTTCGAAGCCAATTGGATAAGATCGGTTTTTGTTTCGATTGGAGCAGGGAAGTGAACACTTCCAAACCGGGTTATTATAAATGGACGCAGTGGATATTTCTTCAATTATTCAAAAGCTGGTATAACAGGCAGACAGATAAGGCAGAACCCATCGACCAACTGGTAGCCATCTTTGAGGATAATGGCAACAAAGATCATCCTATACCAGACAGCAGCTTCCAGATACCTGACTATCCACATGTGACCTTTACCGCTGAAGCCTGGAAAACCTTTCCTGAAAGAACCAGGCAGATCATCCTGATGGAATACCGCCTGGCGTATTGTGGTTATGGTGAAGTGAACTGGTGCGAGGCCCTGGGAACGGTGCTGGCCAATGATGAAGTGGTGAATGGGGTGAGCGAGCGGGGAGGATATCCTGTAGTCAAAAAGAAACTGCGCCAATGGTACCTGCGCATCACCGAGTATGCCGACCGGTTGTTGCAGGGACTGGAAACTGTTGATTTCAGTGAAGCCATGAAAGAAATGCAGGGAAACTGGATCGGTAAAAGCAGCGGCGCAGAAATTGACTTTGCCATTGCCGGCCACCAGGATGATGTGTTGCGTGTGTACACCACAAGGCCAGATACCATTTTTGGTGTAGACTTTATGGTGATAGCACCCGAGCATGAATTGGTAGAACGCATCACTACCCCCGAACAGAAGAAAGCTGTGGAAGAATATATTAAGTATGTGAAGAGCCGCAGTGAGCGGGAAAGGATGGCAGAGAAAAAGATCAGTGGTGTATTTACAGGTGCTTATGCTGTCAATCCATTCGACAACAAACAAATACCTGTATGGATCTCAGAATACGTATTGGCTGGTTATGGAACAGGGGCCATTATGGCTGTGCCAAGCGGTGATGAAAGAGACCATAAGTTTGCCAGGTATTTCAACCTGCCCATTACCAATATCATTGGTGAACATTACAATGGTGAAGAAGCCAATCCTACCAAGGATGCCAGATTAAGTAACAGCGGCTTTTTAAATGGGATGGTGATGCGCGATGCTATTGATGTGGTCATCAATAAGCTGGAAGAAATGGGCATTGGTAAAAGACGCGTAAATTATAAGATCAGGGATGCAGCGTTTAGCCGCCAGCGTTATTGGGGAGAGCCGTTTCCCATCAAATGGATAGATGGCATTGCTTATCCTCTTGATGAAAGTGAATTGCCATTAGAGCTTCCCTTTGTGGAAACATACGGGGCCGGTCCGGAAGGCGAGGGGCCATTGGCCAATATTCCTGAGTGGACCTCAAAGCACCTGGAGACCAATACTATGCCCGGATATGCCGGTTCTTCATGGTATTTCCTCAGGTATATGGATCCTCATAATGAGCAAACATTTTGTGATAAAAAATGGAGCGACTACTGGCGCCAGGTTGACCTGTATGTAGGAGGCACAGAGCATGCGGTAGGGCACCTGTTGTATAGCCGCATGTGGACGAAGGTGCTATTTGACCTGGGCCATATCAGCTTTGATGAGCCATTTAAGAAATTGCTGAACCAGGGAATGATACAAGGCTCTTCCCGCTTTGTATACAGGGTGCATGGCACCAATCAGTTCGTATCCGCCGGTCTTAAAGATCAATATGAAACAGACGACCTTCATGTGGATGTTACCATTGTAGATGGAGTGGAATTGGATATGGAAGCATTTAAATCATTAAAGCCGGAATACGCAAATGCTACTTTCATCCTGGAGAATGGTAAATACTTATGTGGGGTGGAAGTAGAAAAGATGAGTAAGAGCAAGGTGAATACTGTAAACCCTGACAATATAGTTGACCGTTATGGAGCAGATACATTCCGCATGTATGAGATGTTCCTGGGACCTGTTGAAATGAGCAAGCCATGGGATATGAAAGGTATAGAGGGTGTTCACCGCTTCCTGAAAAAGTTATGGCGTTTGTATTTCGACGAGCAGAAAGGTAAGCTGGTAACTTCTGAAAAAGCTACCACTGAAGAATTGAAAGTGCTGCACCGCACCATTCGTAAAATTGAAGAAGACACGGAGCGCTTTTCTTATAATACTGCTGTAAGTGCTTTTATGGTTTGTGTCAATGAATTGACAGATCTGAAATGTAACAAGCAGGAAATACTGGAACCATTGCTTGTATTACTGGCGCCCTACGCTCCTCATATCAGTGAAGAGTTGTGGCACCAGTTGGGAAATACCACTACAGTACTGGATGCTTCCTATCCAAAGTTTGAATCCCAGTATGTGGTGGAAACCACCAAGGAATACCCGGTTTCTATCAATGGCAAAATGCGTACGCAAATGGTGCTGGACCTTAATGCCACCCAGCAGGAAGTAGAACAACTGGTACTGGCCAACCCTGTAGTGCAAAAATGGATGGAAGGAAAAGCATTAAAGAAATTCATTTTTGTAAAGGGGAAAATGGTAAATGTGGTAGTCTGAATGTAAAGGAACTAACAAAATCATTGAGCAGTAGGCGTATTGAATGGCAGGTGCTCTTTGATTAAGTAATGTTCGCAAGCTTATATTTTTATATCCAAATGATAATTGCTATGAAAAGATCGCTCGCATTGGTAATGGTTGTGTGCTGGATGTTTTCCGCAAAGGCTCAATCATTGAACATCATGACTTTCAATATCCGTCTGAATGTAGCTTCAGACAGTTTGAATGCCTGGCCTCACCGTAAGGACATGGTAGCTTCACAGATCCAGTTTCATGAAGCCAATATTGTAGGTGTACAGGAAGCCCTATATGACCAGATGATGGACTTGCAAGCAAGGCTTACTGCCTACAAGTATGTAGGGGTTGGCCGCGACGATGGGAAGCAAAAAGGTGAATTCTCTGCTATATTTTATGATACCGCCCGACTTCAACTGATGCAGTCGCAAACCTTCTGGCTTTCAGAGCAACCTACTGTTCCGGGAAGTAAAGGTTGGGATGCTGCCATCACCCGCATTGTGACCTGGGCAAAATTCAAAGACCGCAAAACAAAAAAACAATTCTTCGCCTTCAATACGCATTTTGACCATATGGGAAAGATAGCCCGGAGGGAGAGTGCAAAATTGCTTTTAAAGAAGGTTAAGGAGATAGCTGGATATTATCCCGTGGTAGTGACAGGTGATTTTAATTCCAAACCTTCCGATGAGCCTATACAGGTGATCACGGACACCAGCAATGCTGATCATCTTATTGATTCCAAATCCATCAGTGCTACCGGTCATTATGGCCCTGATGGCACGTTCAATGGCTTTAAATCTAAAGAAGTGGATGACCAGCCTATTGACTACATCTTTCTGAAAAATGGCGGCAGGGTTTTAAAGCATGCTACTTTTTCGCAAAGCTGGGAAGGGCATTTTTCCTCTGATCACTTTCCCGTATTTGCCAGGATAAGCTTTTGATAAATGCTTTACTCATTTATAAGATCCACACCGAAAGTGTGGATCTTTCATTTATAGGAATGAAAGTTGTGCATTAAAATGAAAAGGATCATCTATGGCACACCCCAACCTGGCATTGATACAGGCGCTGCGGAAAGCAGCCGGCAACCTTCGTAATGGAGCTCCTTATGCATGGGGGCACCACGGTGCTTGTAACTGTGGGCATATCTTACAGGTGGTCACCCGGCTAAGCAAAGAAGAAATATTACGGTATGCTCAATCAGGATTAGGTGAGTGGACAGAGATAGCCCAGTCATGGTGCCCTGCTACTAATGTGCCGGTAGGTTTAATGGTATCTAAACTGGAAGCGATTGGATTAACGGCTTCAGACATTCATAACCTGGAGTACCTGCAGGATAAAGGTATATTGGACAAGCTGCCAGGTGGATTCAGGTGGTTACAAAAAAATCTGAGGGATGACGTGATCCTGTATTTTGAAACTATGGCTGATGCACTGGAGGAAAAATTGATCAGCCATATTGATATATCCTTCGCTTCCCATCCACTGGCACATGAGGCTGCACTATAAGGATATTAAAAAATAGTTCGCAGTACTGGTCATTGTTTCACCAGCCGGATCATGGCACTGCTATTCTCTGTGCTTGCCAGTTTGGCCTCGTATCTTTTCTCTCCTACCAGGGCTACCATGTATGAAGTATTGGGGGGAATAGAACCTAAGTTCTCTGCAACCATGGTCAATTCGTTGGTATCTGACAATTCCTGTACCGGCAATTTAATGGAATAAGCTTTATCAGTTAATCGGATATGAGTGAAGAGTAATTTGGCATTCAGGAACAGAGATATAGAATCTCCATCCACTTCTGCATTATCATAAAATCTTAATTCCACAGAGTCTCCTTCTACAGGAATATCAGCTGTAAATACTTTTTCCCTTGATATGTATTTTTCTTCAATGGTCAATGGTTTTATTTCAGGCGTCATAACTGTTGCTGTGGTAGTGGGCACTGATGCTACCCCAGGCCTTACCGGCGGGAGTACTTCTTCTTTTTTATTTTCAATGATGGGTGGTTCTGAGTGTAGTCTAATATAGGGGGTAAAAGCTATCAGGAACACACTGTCTATAAT
>JAEZLJ010000142.1 GCA_023415275.1 Bacteroidota bacterium | reverse complement strand
GCACACCCAATCCCAATCCCATAAACACAAGCTTCATCACCAGGCTAAAATAACCAATAGAGGAAATGGGATTTACCTGCACGCTATATTCATCCGCCACCCTTTGGAATTGAACAATACTGTCCCTTGAATAAGTGGATGTCTCAGCCGCATTATTTATTCCAAATGCTTTGACCTTGTAGGTATATGATTTCCTGGTCAATTCCATTCCATTATGATTACCTGCTAATGAGACTATGGAAGCACCCAGGAAGAATAACGTAAAAAACAAAAGAATATAGAATAGCACAGTTACCGCTACCCTGAGAAAAGAAAGTATGAATGTTGATTTCATGGCCACCTGCTTTTAATAAACCAAAGCTAATGACTAATTATCAATAATCAAATAATATTTATTGTTTTTCAATAAATAATTTATGCTTATCGGGCAATGTGATTGTATAGATCATAAAAAATCCCTCCAAATGGAGGGATTCCTATGCTGATTATTGAATGAAAAATTATCTGCCCATGAATACCATTAGTATCTGCACATCGCTGGGATTTATACCAGATATACGGCTGGCCTGGCCTAAAGTCCTTGGGCGCACCCTGGTAAGCTTTTCTCTTGCTTCTGCACCTAATGCTACTATACGTTTGTAATCAAACTGCTCGGGTATTTCCAGGTCTTCCAGTTGCTTCATCCTATCTACCAGGTCTTTTTCTTTATCTATATATACCTGGTACTTTACCTGTATTTCTGCCTGTCCAATGGATTCTGAAGAATAACCATTTAATAGTTTATCCACTGTATTTACCTGGCTACGCATTTGATCAAGACTTACATTGGGACGCATTATTATTTTCTCTACTCTTTGTTTTTCGGATATGGCGGCACTACTGATACCTTCAAAAAAAGGATTGACTTCCGAAGGCTCCAGGTTCGTGGTGGCTAGCTTTTCTTTGATAGCGGCAACCTCTTGCTTCTTTTGATTGACCTTGTCCATTCTTTCCTGTTTCGCCAGTCCCATATTATAGCTCAACTCTGTTAACCTAAGGTCCGCGTTGTCCTGCCGCAGTAAGGTCCTGAATTCTGCTCTTGAGGTAAACATCCTGTATGGCTCCTGGGTTCCTTTGCTGATCAGGTCATCTATCAGCACACCTATATAAGCTTCACTCCTCCTGAGAATAAAGGGTGGCTGACCTTGAGTCTTTAAGTGAGCATTGATGCCGGCCATGATTCCCTGGCAGGCAGCTTCTTCATATCCTGTAGTTCCATTGATCTGTCCCGCAAAAAACAAGTTCTCTATTTGTTTGGTCTCCAGGCTATAGTTCAATTGGGTAGGCGGAAAGAAATCATATTCGATGGCATAGCCCGGCCTGAAGAATTTCACTTTTTCAAAGCCTGGCACTTTTTTCAAAGCCTCATACTGCACTTCCTCGGGAAGCGAGGTTGAAAATCCGTTCACGTATATCTCTACCGTGTTCCATCCTTCGGGTTCTACAAATAGCTGGTGACGATCCCTTTCTGCAAAACGGTTCACTTTATCTTCTATGCTTGGGCAATACCTTGGCCCGGTGCCTTCTATTCTTCCCGTATACATGGGGCTGCGGTCAAAGCCTGTCTTTAATATATCATGCACTTCCTGGGATGTATAGGTGATCCAGCAACTTCTTTGCTCTTTAGGTTTATCTACATCCAGGTAGGAAAACCCTCCTATCTGCTCATCCCCCTTTTGTTCTTCCATTTTGGAATAGTCAAGCGAACGACCATCTACCCTGGGTGGAGTGCCTGTCTTTAACCTGTCGCTTTCAAAACCCAAGCTCACCAGCTGCTCTGTCAATCCTTCAGCAGCTCTCTCAGCTACCCTTCCTCCTCCAAATCGTTTCTCTCCTATATGGATCACTCCGTTCAGAAAGGTCCCATTGGTTAATACCACTGCCTTAGCCTTTATTTCATGTCCAAGGCCGGTTATTACACCTACCACCTTCCCGTCTTTTACCATTAACTGCTTTACCATATCCTGGTAAAACTCTACCCTGTCTGTCTGCTCCAGCATCTCTCTCCATTTTTGGGAGAATAACATCCTATCATTCTGAGAACGTGGACTCCACATGGCAGGGCCTTTTGACCTGTTCAGCATCCTGAACTGGATCATGGAAGCATCTGATACTATCCCGGAATACCCCCCAAGGGCATCTATCTCTCTAACTATTTGTCCTTTAGCAATGCCGCCCATAGCTGGGTTACAGCTCATCTGGGCTATGGTTTGCATATTCATAGTGATCAGCAAAACCTGAGAACCCATATTGGCTGCAGCAGCGGCTGCTTCACATCCGGCATGCCCGGCCCCTACCACTATAACATCATATTCTTGAAACATAAGCCTGCAAAGTTAGCATGGTGTTCCACGTGAAACCATGTTAAAGTTCATTGATTAGATTAGGCCGTTCCACGTGAAACATCCCACTTGTAGAGATATTCCTTTTCTTTCTTCCTCATCAATTGAGACTGATCAGGAGCTTTATCCTTGAAGCCACATAAGTGTAAGGCACCGTGGAATATTACTCGGCGCAATTCCTTTGTAAAAGAAACCTTGAAGAGACTGGCATTCTCTTTTACCCTCTCTACACTGATATAGATATCTGATAGAACAGGCTCGCCAGGAGTACTGTACTCGAAGGTGATGATATCAGTAAGCGTATTATGATTAAGGTGTTTTTTGTTCAGGGTAAGAAGGTACTCATCGGTGCAAAAGATGTAATTGATGGTGTCCACCTGCTTTCCTTCCCGCTTCATCAAACCTTTAATAAAATCCTTCAAAGCTGTGCGTTGGGGGAAATGGAAAGCGTCCGACATGTAATGGAAATAGATCTGTCCCTTAATTATGATAGGCATGGCCCAAAAATCGTAAACCTGTAGCTTTTGATACTTTAGCTTTGAAAGATCAATATGAAGTTGTCACAATTAAAACCCGGTGAAAGAGCAAGGATCAAGGAGTTTCAAAGTCCAGACTTGGAGTTGAAGCTTATGGAAATGGGCTGTATTCCCGGCGAAGAGATCATAGTGGAACAAAAAGCCCCTTTAGGCGACCCTATTTCTGTACGAGTAGCGGGTTATTCCCTCAGCTTACGCATCAATGAAGCCAACCAGATCATTATTGAAAAGCAATAGATTGAATTTCAATTCTTTACTATGAAGATTGGATTATACTTCGGCTCCTTCAACCCCATCCATATAGGTCACCTCATTATTTCAAACCATATTCTAAATGAAACCGACCTGCAAAGGGTATGGTTTGTGGTCTCTCCTCATAATCCTTTTAAGAACTCTGAAAGCTTATTAAACGAATACGACCGCCTGCACCTGGTACAAAAGGCTATTGAAGGAGATGAAAGGCTAAAAGCAACGGATATAGAGTTCAGCCTTCCTAAACCTTCCTACACTGTTCATACACTAGCCTACCTCAGGGAAAAATACCCCACTTACCAGTTCTCGATCATTATGGGAAGTGATGGCTTTCAAAACCTGGGTAAATGGAAGAATGCTGAAGTGATCATCAAGGAATACCCCATCATTATTTATAATCGACCGGGCTTTGAAGTAAAAGACCATTTGGGAGCTAATACACAGGTAATGAATGCTCCCCTTCTTGAAATATCAGCAACCTATATCAGGGAATTAGTGAAACAAGGAAAATCTATTAAGTACCTGGTACCAACAGTGGTCGAAGAAGAGATCAGCTCCTTTAACTTCTACAAGAAACTTCAGAAGAAATAACCAAGAACCACACAGGCTACTACTATCAACGGCGCCGCAATGCGGGTGTATTGAAGCAAACAGAAGGTAGTAATGATTACACCAATATTGATCAGGCTATTAGAATTGGTACCCACCAGCGAAATATCCTTCATGATGTAAAGTGTAGAGGCAATCATAATCCCTACTACAGCCGCATTGATACCTTCCAGCGAACGGTAAACAACTGCATACTTTTTCAGGTTGTTCCAAATAGGAAAAAAGAAAAGTACCAGTAAAGCAGATGGAAGAAAAATAGCAATGGTACCAATGAGGCATCCCAATACCTGCATATGTTTCCCTTCATCTTTCAAAGCCATGCCTCCGGTAAAAGAGGCTATAGAAAATACAGGTCCTGGAATAGCCCGAACGATTCCCATTCCTGTGGTCATATCATCCTTATCAATGTCTATGATATTCCCCTTTGCATTAGGACGGGTTTCGTAAATAATTTGGGGCCTCACTGAGTATTGCTCATACATCATGGGCATTAAAACATGTCCCCCTCCAAAAACCAGGCTGCCCATCCGGTAAGTATTTTCAAATAAGTTGATTGGCTTCCGATGGGGCCACTCATTCTTTCGGGCCAGCTCACTCGTAGTTCCTGCAATTAAAAAGATAGCCGCAAAGAGCCAGATGTTCCACCACTTGATCTTACTGGGCTTTCGCTCCACCTGCGGAATCCTTTTATGACTTAGGTTGGTGGCCACACCCCCCAGCACAATCAGTAAGGGAAATACCCATGGAGAATTAAACAGGAAATAAGTGGCTGCTATACCTACCAGCATGATCACCCAGGTGATGGTATTACGTATGGAAATATTAAAAGCCATTACCGAGGCATAGACCAAAAAACCAACGGCTAAAGAAGGAATGAACTTGAAGATGTTGGTATGTAATGATCCCTGGTCAATGTAATGGAGCAGGAAAGAAAAGGCACCCATCAATATACAGGCGGGTGCTATCCACACCAACAGTGTCATAACGGCCAGGGGCACCCCTCCTCTCTTATAGCCGATCAACGTTACGGTTTGGGTGGAAGAAGCACCGGGTAATAAATTGCAAAAGGCATTGTACTCTAGCAATTCTTCACTGGTCACATAAGGCGTCTTCTGCACAAAGATCTTCATCATCATCGCCACATGTGCCTGCGGACCACCATAAGCAGTGATACTATAGAAGAAAACATTTTTTAGAAATGGCACATGACGATGCATCATAGCAGGGCTAAATTTATAGAATTCATCTTAGCCAAAACAAGACCTATAAAAAGAAAAATATAAGTTTCATCAATAACAGGCTATAGATACAGTTTTATAAAACTGTAATTGACTCCATTCACATCCCATACATCTCCATTATAAAAATGTAACGTTGATACCTATACGATAATTAGATAACCTACACCAATGTCCACTATATCCAATTACTAAGAGTAATTACTTACTAGTGGAACCGCTGTAATTTTTAGGAAATTCCATCCAATACCTATTTTTCTATGAACCCTTAATTTAGTGTGTATATAACTGTTAGTAACTTGTACAAACCGAAGAATGGAATTTTTGCAGTAATCACATTGACCTCAGTTCGATGCTACCAATAGCTACTCACCATACACAATTACTTGTCCCTGGTTAAATCAATAACTCCTAACCCATGCCAGTTATGTAATACGGAACAAAAGGATAATGACAATGATACCCACAATGGATGTGTATATCTGTTTGTTATAACGGGCCAGCCATTCAGGCAGGTAAATATCAAAGTTATCCCTGGTGGAGTCAGAATATTTGTGGGCAGCGATGGTCACCGGGCAAACATTTTTAAAGATCAATAGGACAAGTCCCTCTAAGACAATCAGTGATAATCCTATCCAGACCCACTTATCTATTTTATTCACCAGCACCGCATACAAAAGGTAAAAGATCACCACGTTGAAGAATATCCAGATAGCAGTGTGAATAAGTTTAATGGTTACCAGCTTTTGTTTGTCATTCATACAAACCGCTTTTCAATCCATCATATAACCGCACCTGTCCTTTTCCACACCGGGTTTTATAATCCCAATTGAGCGCTGATCTCCAGCATCCTGTCCAGCGATTTTTTAGCTTGGATTCTTAAGCCTTCCTCCATAAGTATCTCGGGTTGCTCGTATTTCATGCACAAATACACCTTCTCCAGCGTATTTCTTTTCATGTGAGGACAATCATTGCACGCACAGTTATTGTCAGGAGGAGCAGGAATAAAGGTTTTATCAGGCGATTGCTTGACCATCTGGTGTAAAATGCCTGCTTCGGTAGCTACAATGAACTCGGTATGTGGCGTATTGCGGGTATAAGCCAATAACTGTGTAGTAGATCCAATAAAGTCTGCTTCTCTCAACACAGGTTCTTCACATTCGGGGTGGGCAATCAGTTTAGCATTAGGATGGCGCACTTTCAGTCGGGTGATTTTTTCCAGGCTGAAGATCTCGTGAACCATACAGGCACCATTCCAGAGCAGCATATCCCTGCCTGTTACTTTATTCACCCAGGCGCCCAGGTTCTTATCCGGGGCAAAAATGATTTTCTGATCTGCCGGCAAGCTATCCACAATAGCCTTGGCATTGGAGGATGTACAAATAATATCACTCAGGGCCTTGATACCTGCACTGCAATTGATGTAGGAGATCACCAGGTGGTCAGGATGTTGTTCCCTGAACTTTTTAAACAAGGGTGGTGGACAACTCTCACTTAATGAGCAGCCGGCTTTAAGGTCTGGTATTACCACCTTTTTAGACGGATTAAGGATCTTGGCTCCTTCAGCCATAAAATGTACACCTGCAAAGACGATCATGTCAGCATCAGTCTTGGCAGCCTGCTGGGCCAAACCCAGGGAGTCGCCTATATAATCAGCAATGTCCTGGATATCCGGCTCTTGGTACAGGTGCGCCAGAATGATCGCATTCTTTTCTTTCTTCAATCTTTCTATCTCTGCAAAAAGGTCAAGTGTGGGATCAATGTCCACATCATAAAAACCTTTTTCAAGTATATCATTTTCAGTAATCAACATTTCCTTATCCATATAATAATATATAGTATTCTATTTTTTATAAATAAACCTATTACTATTAGGGCTGTGAATTAGGGGATAATTAAGAAAATCAAAATTTGGTAAAATCACCTTTCCCGCTTTATCCACAATACCCAGGTACTAATCCACAGCAAAGTTACCGAACACAGTGTATTATATGAGGGTATTAACAGAATGTGGATTTCACAGGTTTGTATAACAAACTGCCACTATGAAATTTTTTTGCTGTGGATTTTGTAAGGATAAATGGATGATAACCCACAAAAAATTTCAGCCCTATCGAAAAAATTTAATTGCCGTCCAAGAGTACACGTTTCATGTCACAGTTCCACGGATGTTATTCACATTCAAATCACGATATCAACATGAAAAAGCTCTCATCTCTCCGATTTTTTTACACCCGTTACGGAAAATGAAAAATCAAAGTACTGCTCCAACTTCTAACCTCATTTAAAAAAGATGCGGCTATATAAAATATAAATACAAAACAGGCGCCTGGTTTTCACCAAGCGTCATTTTTTCTCATTACATATATATAGATATCATTTCAAAAGCTACCTTCTATACTTCCGGGTACTAGTTTTCTAATTCCAGGCAACTACTACCCGGGTTTCTTTATATCAACTGTATAGCTACTCCCTATCTAAGGTATAGCTACGCTATAGATACTGCGTGATGACCACGCAGTATCTATACTGTTGATAGGGCGTTGATAGGCTTTTGCTATAGCTTAGATATGGCTAAGGTTGGGATAAAGAATAAAAAACCACAGATTATGGGCTATTTGAATCTGAGCACTTAGCCAGGTAAGCAGTTCAGTATTTATAGGTTCCTATATATATAGATATACTAAGAGGCTTGCTTCTTTGATATATACATATGATATAGTTGCCCCGGGCTGCTTTGCCAATTGTATAAAAAGCCTGTACTGGGATATTTTATTTGATATTTAATGAGTAAAAGGACCACTAAAACCTTGTTAAGTACACATTAAAACCCTTTAAAATTGGGGATTCCAGGGGTTTTCCACAATTTGTGCATACCATTAAATTTCCTATTTTCGCCATCCGTTTTTTAAAATAAGAACACCACCACTATGTCAGTTATTCAAAACATCAGGGATAAGTACGCGCGTTGGGCAGTGATAGCAATTGCGTTATCCCTACTGGGTTTCATTATGATGGATGCCTTTGCAGGCCGTACCGGTTTATTTTCAGGAAGCAGCAATACTGTGGGAAAGATCAATGGTAAGTCCATAGACTACCAGGAATTTGCCAAACGTGTAGATGCTACTGAGAAATTTCAAAAAGATCAGGGCTATGACCAGGGTGATGCCGGCCGCCAACAGATCGTTCAAACTGTTTGGGACCAGGAGATCAATGATGTGGTTTTAAACAAACAGTATGACGAGCTGGGATTGACAGTGAGTGAAAAAGAACTAAGAGATATATTATATGGAGCCAACCCTCCACAAGATTTGAAGCAACGTTTTGCAGATCCTAATACCGGTGTATATAATGGTGTGCAGGCGCAACAGTTCATCAGCCAGATCAAAAAGCAGGGAACGCAACAAGATAAAGACCAGTTGAACCAATACCTGGAATCTCTGGAGAAAGACAGGTTGATGACAAAATACACATCCCTGCTGGCTAACAGCCTTTATTTTCCAAAATGGTTTATTGAGAAAAGAAATGTGGACAACAGCATGATGGCAAAAGTGTCTTTCGTGGCTGTTCCATACGCCAGCATCTCTGACAGCAGTGTAAAAGTTTCTGATAAAGAGATACAGAATTATATAGATGATCACAAAAAGGAGTTCGAACAAAAAGAGGAGTCTCGCGCTATCAACTATGTAACCTTCAGCGCATCGCCTACTACACAGGATAGCGTTGCTACCCGTGCAGCGTTGATGCAACTGAAGCCGCAGTTTGATACACTGAACAACTATGAGAACTTTATTGCCCGCAACAGCTCCATGCCTTTTTATGCTGGCTTTATCAGCAAATCAGCTATTCAGCAACCTAATAAGGATTCTATTTTAAGCGCGCCTGTAGGAACGGTGTATGGTCCTTACCTGGATGCAGGTCCTAATGGCACTTATGTACTTTCAAAGATCATTGATCAGAAAGTATTGCCAGATACAGTAAAGGTTCGTCATATATTAATAGCTACCCAGCAGCAAACACAAACCGGCGAGATGGTGCCTGTGCGTGAAGATGCAGTGGCCAAGCATTTAATAGACAGCATCCAAACATTATTGACAAGCGGAACTCCATTTGACAGCCTGGTGGCTAAGTTCTCTGAAGACCCCGGTAGCAAGAGCACGGGTGGTGTATATGATAATGTGACCACAGGTAAAATGGTACCTCCATTCAATGATTATATTTTCACTCATAAAACAGGTGAGACCGGCGTGGTAAAAACTCCGTTCGGCTATCACCTGGTGGAGATCCTTTCTCAAAAAGGTTCCTCTCCTGCTTACAAGATTGCCTATGTGGCCAAGCCGATCGAGGCCAGCCAGGAAACAGATAACAATGCCCAAAATGCTGCCAGCCTGTTTGCAGGTGACAGCCGCGATGAAAAATCATTTGACCAGAACTGGGAAAAGAACCTGAAATCAAAAGGCATTAATAAACTGTCTGCAACTGATATCAAACCATTGGATTTCTCAGTTCAGGGTATCAACGGTACTTCAAGGAAATTCGTGAAGGATATTTATGAAGCTGACAAAGGCGAAGTGGTTGGACCAGAAAGAGTGGGCGATGCCTATGTGGTAGCCATCGTTACAGATATTTCTAAGGAAGGTGTTTCCAGCGTAGCACATGCCCGCCCGGCAGTGGAGCCATTACTGCGTAATAAGAAGAAAGCAGAACTGATCAAAAAGAATATTGGCCAGGTAACCACACTGGAAGCAGTAGCTGCCAAGGTTTCCCAGCAAATTCAAACCATTGACAGTATCCGTTTAAGTGGTGCCAGCAATATGCTTGGATATGAGCCTAAAGTTTTAGGTGCTTCCTTCAACCCTGCTAATAAGGGCAAGGTGGCACAGGAACCTATTGCAGGCCAGGCAGGTGTTTATGTGTTGAGAGTGGACAATACTACTACGGTACCAGTAGAAACTGCCAGCATAGAAGACCAGCGCAAGATGATGGAGAACCAGGCACGCCAGCGCATCATGAGCCAGATGCAATATGGTGGTGGTAATCCATTCATTGAACCCCTGAAGAAGTCTGTGAAAGTAAAAGATAACAGGGCTAAGTTTTTCTAAGTTATCAGCCTTTGCATACAATATTAACCGCCCGTAACCCGGCGGTTTTTTATTGCCACCTCATGCCCGGATGCGTCATCTCATGCCGGGACGCCTTCCATTCTATTAGCTATAGCTTAACCCTATTTACCACCTATTCATTTTAAATTTGTAACATGAGCGAGGTGATAGTAAATAAAGTTGCAGAAAGCGGGATCATAACACTGAACCTGGAAGACTATATTCCTAAGGGCGAAATAGTAAGCTTTGACCTGAAGGACTATTTGTTTATGGGTATGATTCTTAAAGAAAAAGATTTCAGAGAAGCTTTAAAGAATCTTGATTGGTCCCAGTTTGCAGGCAAGCATGTAAACATTATCTGCAGTGCAGATGCCATCATACCCTTATGGGCCTATATGCTGGTAACGTCATACCTGCAACCGGTGGCCAGCCATGTGTTTGCAGGAACCCGTGAAGAAATGTATAAATATCTTTTCTTAACCAATCTCTCAGCTATTGACCCGGCGTCCTTTGCCGGCCAGCGTGTAGTGATCAAAGGCTGCGGCGACATTACACTGGACAACTATACTTATACGGAGATAACCCGGTTGTTGATGCCGGTGGTAAAAAGTTTAATGTATGGTGAGCCTTGCAGCACCGTTCCTATCTATAAAAAGAAGTAAATGCGTTCCACCTTTTTTGTTTTCATATCGGCCCTGGTCTTGCTGTGTTCCTGTAACAATAATGCCTCTACTACTGCCAACGAAGAGGAACAGGCAGATACCGTGGAGGCTACAGAAGCTATCGATGTGCGCCTGCAGCAACATTTTCCCAGGCTGTTTTCCTATTATCAACAGCAGGACACTTCATTTCCAGCTGCCGGCTTTGAAGGTGGAGAACTGGAAAGAAAGGATTCATTGGTCGCTACTCCTATCGACACAGCTCAATTACGTCCCTTTATGCCTTACCTGGTGTACAACAGCGATAGTTCGAAAGCCATAGATTTTGTCAGCTATAATTATGTGTTGGTCAACAAAAAGGGTCAGTCGAAATTAGAGCAAGGTGGTCCTGATTCCGAGGTGGCCTTGCTGGACCTAAGGAAACATACCCGCAAGCGCATATTGTATATGGGATCATCTGCCACTATTCTGAACTCGGGTTGGGATGGCAATGAAGTATTGATAGCGGGGGCCGAAGACCTGGGAGAGGAAAAAGTGAAGCCTACCTTCTGGATATACAATACAGAAACCGGCGCTATGGAAATTTACAACTATGCCAGGCCGTTAAAGGCAGATATAAAAAACTATGCAGAGCAGGTATTGAACACCAGCCCGGGTGTTAAAACCAGCCCCTCTTTCTAAAGGCCCGCAACATCCATAGTGGAATCAGCAACATAGCTGAAACAGAGACCATAAAGCCCCATTTATTATGCAGTAATGGAATGGTCTCGAAGTTCATTCCAAATATGCCTCCAATCACAGTGGCGGGCGCCAGCAAACAGGTTACCACAGCCATCACCTTCATTACCTCGTTCATTTTCAGGTTCACATTATTGATGTACAGATCCTGCATGCTGATCATGACATCGCGGTAGTTCTCACTAAGATCATAGGCCTGGATGATGTGATCGTACACGTCTTTAAAATACTTGGTAGTCCTTTCATCCAGCAACTCATTTTCGCTTCGGATGATGCCGCTGACCAGGTCGCGAACGGGGGCAATATTTCTTTTGAGCACGATCAGTTCTTTACGCAGCATATTGATCCTGGCCAGGGAGCGCTTATTACTATTCCGGATGATCTCCTCTTCCAACAGCTCAATACTGTCACCCAGCTTTTCCATCACAAAAAAATAACTGTCCACGATCAGGTCGAGCATGGCATAACATAAATAATCGGCACCTCTCAAACGTAATTTACTATTGGGCATTTTTAATTTCTCCCGTATAGGATTGAACACATCTCTCTTGGGGTCTTCCTGGAAAGTGATGACGAAGTCTTTGCCCAATACAATGCTTACCTGTTCATGCTCCACGGTTTGTGTGTCCTCATTATAATAAAGCATGTTCAAAAGACAGTACAAGACATTGTCCATTTCATCCATCTTGGGCCGCTGGTTCACACTGACAATATCTTCAATAATAAGCGGGTGAATGCCGTAGTGTTCTCCTATCAGCTCGGTATCCTTTCTCCTGATGCCATCAATATTGATCCAGCTGATGTGTTTATTTTCTTTATAGGCAAAGCTTTGCTCCACACTGTGCAGTGTGCATTCATCCAATGAATTCTCATCATAATCATACACACGTACAAATACTTCCTCGGCGTCTTTCCTGCTGATATTGGTAATGGGATTACTGTTCAATATTTCCCTGGTGCGGTGCGTGCCAAAAAGGGTGGATGGAATAAAATAGCGGAAGTATTTCTCAGCTTTGATCATGCTGTTTTATTTAGGGAAAGATAATTAAAGACAAATAATGGAATATTTGTTTAATCATCATAGAAATATTTTGAGATTACTTTCATACCCCTTTGATCGTCTAACGTGATTCAATCAACTTATTATTTTCCAACTAATAAATTACCAGCTGAGCAATTTGACCCGAAGTAGCAAATAAAAGAAATCACTAGTTTAATCCAAGTCAATACAATGAATAAGTCTAACAACCTATGAAATTTTATATGTATTAAATAAAATTATATATTTGTCATAACACCTTATCCTACGTATTAATTGTCTTCCCTGAGAACGCCTGGTAACGCAACCAAACAACATTTATATGAAACAGGTAACTCTCTGCTGTACAATTTTAATTTCAGCACTCATTATTACAAGTTGTGTAAAAGAAATAAAGAAATCATCCATTGTTGGAGATGCTTCAGGAACTGATTTGCGCAGCGTTCAAAACAGCAAACCCGGAACGTTAGCTCGGATTTCATTAAACGTAAGTATCCAGGATAGCTATACCGATGAATTAGGGAATACAGTATTTTATAAAATTAAAAGTGATGGCCTACAATACAGTGATGGTGTAGATTATGTGTCGGCATATATTGATGAAAATGGAAATTTTTTGTTCAAAACAAACAATTCTAAAAATAGTCTTGCAAAAAGATTCGTAAGGTATGATCTTTCAGATCCTGTAGATCCTAATAACACTTATTCACCGGGATTTGGACGGGAATATTATTGGCAATACGATTATACTTTCAGCACAAGCTACTCACAATTTGGAACTACACCTTTTCAGCCACTTCAATCACTTCCATATAATCAACCGGAGTGTATTTCAATGACTGGAAATATTGATGGAGATGGATTAAATAGCATATTCCAATACACCGTACGTTTTCATGCAACAAAGGATGATCTATCGGGCAGTCTTACAGCATTTGCAGTTGTTACAAGAACATCTGAAAGTGAATGGAAAATAGTACCGGGTTCGTGCGATGTACCCAATAACATTGGAAATTTATGGACTGGTGGAAAAAGAAACGAAATAACAAAAGGATATTTTCATCTGCCATTCTCCTTTATTCTTAGTAAAAAATGAATTGTAACCGCCATTTTAAACGTTTTCCTATTCAATAAGAACAAATTATATAACTACACTTATAATTAGTATTAATAGCGCTTGTTACAGCGCCATTAATACTAGATAGGTTATATAGGGAGGCATTCACGTCTCATCAGAGCTTGCTATACAGCTCTCTAAGTTTTTCCCTGGTCATGATCTTTTCCCAATCCTTTCCTAATGCATTTTCCCATAATGGTTTCATGCCCATGGCTACGTTGATCATGGTATCGAATTGTTCTTCTGAAAGGCCTTTGCAAATACCCTGGGGGATATCTATGCCATTTTTTTCAACCATTCTTTTGAACTCTGCCACGCCTTCAGGGTAATATTCTTCTATATGGTTCATGACAATGCAGTTACCAATACCATGCTTCGTTCCCAACAGGTAGCTGAGGCCATAGCTTACAGCATGTGCCACTCCCACCTGGGAATAGGCTATACTCATGCCACCCGCATAGGAAGCCATCATCAGCATATCATCGCATTCATCATCCCATGCTTCTTTTTCCAGGAATACTTTGCGGCAAAGCTCCAGTGCTTTTTCGCCATAGGCTTTGCTGAATTCATTGAGGTAGGTGCCGGTAAGGCTTTCAATGCAATGGATGTAGCAATCCATGCCGGTGTAGAAACGCTGGTTGACTGGAGCATTTTTAGTAAGCTCCGGATCAAGCACGATCTGGTTAAATGGAGTAAAATCTGAGTTCATGCCCAATTTCCGCGTGGGTCCTGTCAACACTGTTGTACGACTGACCTCTGCTCCTGTGCCACTCAAGGTGGGAATGCCTGCTTTATAAATACCAGGATGCTTTACGAGGTCCCACCCCTGGTAATCGGCGGATGATCCGGGATTGTTCATCATCAAAGAAACCGCTTTGGCAAGGTCCATGGTAGAACCACCGCCAATACCAATGATGCCGCTTACCATTCCAAATTCGTCTTTCAGCTGGTCGGCAATGGAATCCACGTAGGTAGTCTTGGGTTCGTAAGTAACATCGGCAAAGATGATCTTATCATTACCTCTTACAGGCACACGGCTGACAAGATCCTTGCCCTCAAAATAATGATCCACCAAAAAAACCATGGGAGCATCATTATTTCGCTGTGGTTGAATGATCTCGTCTAATTGGTCGAAACTGCCGCGGCCATAGACCACGTAATCCACCATTTTAAAATTTCTGAATTTCATAATACTGGTAATAAAAAAAGCAAATGTCGAGTAAATATCTTTTGTATGCCTATTGACTTCATTACAATAGTTGTTCAGCCCTTTCCAGGTCTTCTGGTGTATCTATCTCAACGCCCATAAAACCGGTTTCTATCATTCGGATGGGAACACCGTTTTCCAGGTAGCGCAGGCATTCTATTTTCTCGGCATCTTCAAGGGGAGAAACCGGCCAGGAAGTGAAGTCTAATAAGGCTTGTTTTCGAAAAGCATACACGCCAATATGCTCATAATAGGTTATCGGTATATTCTTATTCCGGGGATACGGAATGATGCTGCGGCTAAAGAAGAGTGCATTGCTGTTCTTGTCCACACAAACCTTCACATAGTTAGGATCAGCAATGAGGTTCTCTTCCTGTAGGATCTGCATCAGTGAGGCTACTTGTACGGAGGGATCTAGAAATTGCTGCAACAATTTTTCCAGGTGTTCTTTTTTCACAAACGGTGTATCGCCCTGCACATTCACAATGACATCTACATCCAATGCTGCAGCAGCTTCCGCAATGCGGTCACTTCCACTCTCATGTTCTTTTTGGCTCATCAGGGCTTTACCGCCATGTGTGGTGATCTCATTATAAATGATGTCACTGTCGGTGACCACCACTACTTCGTCAAACAAACCTGTGGCCATGGTAGCATCATAGGTATGACGGATAACAGACTTGCCTTTTAAAGTGGCCATCAGCTTGCCATTGAAACGTGTGGCCCCATACCGGGCGGGTATCATTGCAATTATTTTCATCCTGATCGGGTTAATGAAGAACGGTGCAATTTAGGCGAGTCAGACAGAATCAAAAAAACATTCAGATCAGCGACGCATTTCCTGGAAGGGCTTTTTAAGCAGCATGCCAAGATTCTCATCATCTTCATTGGCATAATAAGCATCCAGGCCATAGCGTATCTGTGAGGCATCTAATTTTTTATAGGTGCCGAGCAAACGGTCCCAAACAGAAAAAACAGCACCATAGTTACTGTCGGTGAAGGGCTGTTGCCAATGATGGTGCACTTTGTGCATAGCGGGGGAAACGAACAGGTAACTTAACAAGCTATCCAGCCAGCGTGGCAAATGTATATTGGCATGCGTGAACTGGGTGGATAAAACCAGGGCTGTCTGGTAGATCATCACCGCATACATAGGAGCCCCGGTGATGGCAATAGCCACCAGGAAAAATAATCCCCTCAATACACTTTCTATGGGATGATGCCGCAGGCCCGTGGTCACATCCACATTATTATCCGAGTGGTGCACCACATGAAACTTCCACAGAGGATACACTTTATGTTGCACCCAGTGAACCAGCCAGCCACCAAAGAAGTCGAGCACAAAAAAGCAAAGGATGATGGTCCATAATGGAGAGGTATGCAGCCAGTAGACCAAGCCAAGCCCTTGTGCCTTACTCATATCGGATAACAGCACAATAACGAATGCAAAGGCAGTATGGATAACGAGGTGGACAATAGTGAAGGTGAGGTTGACAGAAGCGTGGCGCCATTTTGTTTTTTTATATTGAAGGGAAAGGAAAGGGATGGCCCCCTCAAGTATCCATAAAAGCATCATTCCACCCACCAGGAATAGCATTCTTTGAACAGGGTGTTTTTCCAGCTCCTGGAAGTAATCAAGCAGGTTTTGCCACATAGCTTAAAGATAATAAGAACAGGCTGCTTTGCCTATAGGGAACCAAGGCGCTTTTCCTGGTATTGGTTTAAGGCAATTCTTTGAAATCATACCCACAACCTTCACATTGGTAAACCTTTTTTATCTCCATGGCGCTGCCATTTAATAACATGCTGATAATAGCTGATAATCTGCATTTATGCTGGCGGGTAATACTCACCAGTTTTAATCTATGCTCCTTGCAAACCGGGCAGGGAATGGATTTAAGGTAATTATGCTCAGCCTGCTCCATCAGGTCCCAGGCTCTTTCAGCCTGGCTGTGATATACCATTAATTTAATGCCACCAAGAGCTGGCGTCAGAAGTGGATCTACAGTAAGGATGTGCTCGTCTTTGAGATGACAATTGATATCCCCGCTTTGAAGCATGGTCAAAACGATCCTGGCTTCGATATAATTGTCAAATGAGCGAAGTTCTACATAGTCCATACCTCAGATTTACACGGCCGGAAGGTTTGTTTTTACCAGCAAAAAAATTGCCGGGCTTGCAGGCCCGGCAAAAATTCATACAAAACAATATTAAATAATGGCCAGGGGCCCGCTTTATTGATTCAGCATCAGCGGCATTACCAGCATCAATACATCTTCATTGTCATCCATTTCGGTTGGCTTAATGATGCCCGCTTTAGTTGGTGTTGAAAGCTCCAGTCTTACCTCTTCACTGTCGGCTGCATTCAACATCTCAATCAGGAAACGTGCATTAAAGGCAATAGTAATATCCTCTCCATCATACTGGCATTTCATTCTCTCATTTCCTTCAAAGCTGAAGTCTACATCCTGTGCTGCCAGCTGCAATTCACTCCCGCTGATATTCAAAGCTACCTGGTTAGTGCTTTTATTGCTAAAGACGCTTACACGACGCAGAGCACTCTGGAAATCAGATTTAGTGACCACCATCTTATAAGGATTATCTGAAGGGATCACTACTTTATAATCAGGGAACCTGGCATCTATCAGGCGGCAACTCATTTGGGTGGTGCCGTGCTTTACAAAGAGGTGGTTGGAATTGTAGCTTACAGTGATCTCATCCTCATTATCAGGCAAGGCAGATTTCAGAAGATTAAGTGGCTTTCTGGGAACAATGAAAGAGTCCGCTTTAGGACAGCTTACATCCGTTCTTTTATATCGTACCAGGCGGTGGGCATCTGTAGCCACACATTGTAAAAACTCTTTGTTTAACTCAAAGAAAACCCCTGTCATGGCTGGCCTGAGGTCGTCATTGCTTACGGCAAATAATGTTTTATTGATAGCCGTTACCAGGGCAGTAGCCGTCATGGTAAAGGATGTGGTATCATCGGCGGCAGGTTCCTTAGGGAAGTTATCCGGGTTTTCACCCATGACCTTGTATTTACCATTGTCACTGGTGATCTCTACCCCAAAATTCTTATCAATGTTGAAGGTCAATGGTTGATCAGGGATGTTTTTCAAAGAATCCATGAGTATCCTGGCAGGAATGCAGACCTTGCCCGTTTCCTTGGCTTCAATATCCATCTGGATGCGCATCACAGTCTCCAGGTCGGTGGCTACTACAGTGAGTTTATTCTTATCTACTTCAAATAAAAAATCCTCAAGTATTGGTAATACAGTGTTGGCATTGATAACCCCATTGATATGCTGCAGTTGTTTAAGCAGTTGGGAAGAAGAAACAATAAACTTCATGTTCTGGATGGTTTGAAATAAGTGTGGCGAAACTAATCATTTTTGGCGGACAAAATAGTTCCGTTGATAAGTTGGGATATGGTGGGTAAAACCCTATGGAATAACCATTAATATATATAACAGATCCTTACGGTACCGGATTTTGGCTATACAGGCACGAGGGATAAGCAAGATGTCCTTATATAAAAGACATTGCGGTATCATTTTTAGTAATGATATAATATTTAAGGGTTTATGGGACTGTCGCGGCCCATGTTTTGAATAGTGTAAATTGCCTGTTCTGTTTAAGATAATGTTGAGACCGATTTGAAAAGCTTTCTGTAAGGATATTTGCTAAATCTAAGAGATAAAAAAGTATGCTGGATAAGATATTTAGCTGGTCGAAAAAAAAGCCCGATGAAGAAGTGCAGCCCGGAATCGTATTTGGACGCTATTCAGATAACAATAAATCTGTGGCCAAGGTAGAAAAATGGAATGCCGCGGATAACCTTTTCAAAGAGAAAAAGTATTATGAAAGCATCAGTGCTTTTTTTGAATATTTAACTGATGATGAACTGGGCAATGTAAGACACCAGCAGGAAGGCAATAAAGGCAGTTTTGAATTTTACCAGGGTTCCAAGATCATCCGGGGCCACTACGATGACAAATTGTTTGAAGCGGAAGGTTTGCTGGCAGCAATGCCACAGCCAAGCGTACCTGTAATGCGCCGCTTACTGGAAATGAATTTCACTTTATACTATACACGTTATGCAATTAATGGAGATAATATCTCCATGCTTTTTGACAGCGACATCCAAACAGCCAATCCCAGCAAATTGTATTATGGATTAAAAGAGCTGGCTACAAAAACCGATAAGCAGGATGACCTGCTGGTACAGGATTTTGCTTCTCTACAGGCAATTGATACCGAACACTTGCAAATAATACCGGAAGCAGAAAAAGAGGTCAAATACCGCTACTTCCGCAAATGGATCGAGGATACTCTTGGGCTGATCAACGGTGTGGACCAGGATAAATATTCGGGAGGTATCGCTTATTTATTGCTAGCACTTGCTTATCGTATAGATTACCTGATAGTGCCGGAAGGAAAACTTTTACTGGCCCTGGAAAAGATCGTCGAGATCTATTTTAGAAAAGATGACAGGCCGGTAACAGAAAAGAACCAGGAGATGATAGATGGCTACCAGAAATTACTGGAAAAACAAAAGGATGATTTTTATCCTTTCCTGTTCCGTTCAAAATTTACATTCTCTATTGTGACGCCGCAAAACTTTAAGACCATCGCGGACGCTATATATAATGCCAACCAGAATGTGGCCTGGTACAAGGATAATAAGTTACCTGACATAGCTTCCCAGATAAGTGAATATGGTCTTTCCTATTGCCAATATTCATATAGTTTGCCACGACCTATCACTGAATATTTCCACTTATTCATGATGATCAACTATGGTGATTTTTTCAGGGATATGGGTTATAAAGAGGAATTATACAAAAAGGAAACAGGGGAATATAATCGCGAACTGATCTTTCAAAAAATAGAGGAAACAGAAGCAAGGTGGCGGGAAAAATATCCCGAGCTCAAACTAAAGACAGAGAAGCTGAAGTTTGACAATGAAGTAGCATTCAACCAATCATTTACCACTGAAATAGAATACCTGAATTTAGAAACCAAATAAGCATGAACACCCAGCAGATCATAGAGTTATTCCGTCCTGCTATCATACAGATCGCTACACAAAACAGCACGGGTACAGGCTTTTACCTGAAAGAGTTTGATTTGATCGTGACCAATGAACATGTGGTGGGTAAAAATGCTGAAGTAACCATACAGGGTAGGTTATTTGAAAAAAGGCTGGCTCGCGTATGGTACACAGACCGTAAGCATGACCTGGCTTTTTTGCAACCACCGCTGGAGGTGCAAATACCAGAGGTGAAGCTGGGCAACTATGATGAGACCAAGGATGGGGATGTGGTGGTGGCCATAGGTCATCCCTTTGGCCTGAACTACACAGCCACCCAGGGTGTGATCTCTAAGGTAGATCGAATTAGGGACGGAGTTAAGTATATACAGATAGATGCAGCCATAAACCCGGGTAACAGTGGCGGGCCACTGGTGAATAAGGAAGGCCATATCATTGGAATCAATTCATTTATTATCCGGGGTGGCGATAACCTTGGCTTTGCATTACCCGTTAGCTATATCCGTGAAGCGCTGGAGTTGTATCTGCCTCATAAAGGTGAGCCTTCCACCCGTTGCCATAGCTGCAACCACCTGGTGCTGGCGAGTAATATTGAAGCCTCTAAATATTGTCCTTATTGCGGCACAGAAGTGAAATTACCACAGCCACCAGAGCGGGAAGCAAAACCAGTGGGTGTAGCCAAAACGGTAGAAGAAATATTAAGAGAGCTGGGCCAGGATGTGAAGCTGGCAAGAGATGGTAATAATAACTGGAGTGTAAAGGAAGGAACCGCAAAGATCAAGATCAATTATAACCCGGATAATTATTTTGTAGCGGGAGATGCCTACCTCTGCCAATTGCCCACTGACACTGCTCAGATAAAACCTCTTTATAAATTCCTGCTCCAGGAGAATTATAAAATGGACAGCCTGGTATTGAGTTGTGTGAAGCAAAACATTGTGCTTTCCTGCATTATGTATGATATGGATATGACCAAGGAAGCAGGTGTGGAAATGTTCCGGGATCTTTTTCAGAAGGCTGATTATTATGACCAGCTGCTGGAGAAAGAATTCGGTTGCATGGAATTACTGGAAGAGTAGATACTGAACAATTATAAACCATCACCACCTTGCAAAGAAAGATCCTCACCAAAGAACAGGCACTACAAAAACTCAGGCAATATTGTGCCTACCAGGAACGCAGCCATTACGAAGTGCAGCAAAAGCTTTATGAACTGGGAGTAAGGAAGGCGGAGCATGACGAGATCATTTCCACCTTGATAGAAGAAGACTATTTGAATGAGGAACGGTTTGCCATGCAGTACGTGGGTGGTAAATTCAGAATGAAGGACTGGGGTCGTAAAAAGATCTACTATGCACTGAAAGAAAAAAGAGTAAGTGAGTACAGTATCAACAAGGCCATGAAGCAAATAGATGAAGAGGCATACGTGGCTATATTGAAGGAACTGGCAGAAAAGAAATATGAATCGCTAAAGGGAGAACAATTCCTGGTACGTAAGAAAAAGACCATGGACTATTTGATTCAGAAAGGGTATGAGTCGGAATTGGTGCAGGCGGCCCTGAAAGAAATAGCTGCCAAAGAATAATTATCTTGTTCAAAATTTCCACTTATGAGAAGAGGCTTGCTTCCCTGTTTATTGTTTTTCTCATGTGCAGTATATGGGCAAATCGACAGCACAAGGATCATTGAGCCCAATAAAGAAACAAGTTATACCAATAAGGATCTTATCCTGATTGCATTGGCTGCTTTGGCACTATTGATTGCCATTTACTTTTTGTTTAAAAGAGCAAGAGCCCGCAGGAATTAATTTTAGCTATCCATGGTTTTCCAGACTGGCTGCTCCATTTCAAATTTCAGTTCACCGCTTTTGGTAACACCTACTACTTCCCATCCATTCATCTTGTAAAAAGTTTCTGCACGAGTGCCGGGTGCTGTGCTCAGCCAAACTTTTGTAAGGGTTTGTGAGAAATACCAGTTAAGCATGATGCGGTGGAGCTCTTTGCCAATGCCTTTGCCGGCATGGTCCGGGTGCACAAATAAAGCCCAGATGCTATGCTCCTGGAGGTCGGCTATGGCAAAGCCTACTATTTGACCATTTGTTTCGGCTACCCAACCTTTCCCTCTCTGGGTGATGTACACTTTACAATCCTCATCGGTTACCAACAAGGGATTGGATAACACATTCTCTTTTACACTATGCCTGACCACCTGGATCTGGGGGATATCCTCCGGCGTAGCCTCCCTGAATTGTATGTTGGGCTGTTGCATATTTATTTAACACTATGAAGGAAGGTAATCTATTTAACAAAATGGCCTTCTTTAGGAATAATGCTTTTTTTTGCAGTATGTCAAATCTTAAGGTAACACTTATTCAATCTGGTTTGCATTGGGAAGACAAAGCTGCTAACTTATCTATGCTTGAGGAAAAGATCTCCGGTGTCAAAGAGCCTACTCACGTGGTCATATTACCCGAAATGTTCAGCACAGGGTTTAGTATGAACCCCGGGCAACTGGCAGAAAACATGGAGGGAAATACCATTGCCTGGATGAAGGAAATTTCAAGGAAAAATAAGATCATCCTAACCGGCAGCATGATTGCGGAGCAGGATGGCAATTATTATAACAGGATGGTGTGGATGCTGCCTAACGGGCAATATGGCACTTACGACAAAAGGCACCTATTTGCCTTTGCAGGGGAAGATAATCACTATACAAGCGGATCAAAAAGGCTTATTGCATCGGTGAATGGATGGAAGGTTCATTTGCTTGTATGTTATGACCTTCGCTTTCCTGTATGGGCCAGGCAGCAATTTGATGAGAGCGGGAATTTTGAATATGATGTATTGATTTACGTGGCCAATTGGCCCGAAAGGAGGAACACCGCATGGAAAAGCCTGTTGCAGGCCCGGGCTATAGAGAACCAGTGCTATGTGATCGGGGTGAACCGGGTGGGCAAGGATGGCAATGATATTTATTATAGCGGAGACAGTATGGTCATTGATCCGCTGGGAGAGATCATCTATCAAAAGGCACATGATGAAGATGTAGCCACACTTACATTAGACAGGAACCACCTGGAGAACATCAGGGAAAAATTTCCTTTCTGGAAAGATGCCGACCAGTTTGACATAATCCCGTAAGAGGTAATAAATCCTTTTATTTAACTCCGTGAAGGGCGCTGTCCTGTTTCTTTTCTAAAATAAGCTGCTGCACTTTTTGCATTTTGAAATCAACGTTATTCCTGATGGCCTGCACCGTGGGCAATGCTTCCACCTCAGGAATGACACCTCTTCCTTTAACTTCATTTTCGTCAATGATCAGCCTGAAGAGTGGCAGCCTGAATCTTACCTTGGTATTGGGCAGCACTACATCAGGGATTAACCAGGCCGTATTACCATAAGCGCCTCCGCCGGTTTCTTCACCTACAATGGTCACATTTTGTTGTGGCCTGACTGATTTTGCAAAAAGCGCGGCTGCCGAGAAAGTATTTCCACCGGTCAGCACATATACATCACCGTTAAAATGGTTCTTCTTCTTTGGTGAAAAATATTTCTTTTCATAAAACCGGAAGTGGTAGTGGTCATCATCTCTTTTGTGGGCCATAAAGAGCAGGAACAAACGGCTTTGTATATAATTCTCTATATAATGGTGGTATTTGCTTTTTCTTTTAATAGCATAAATAGAGTCGGCTATTTTAAAAGGCGCATTGGCAATATATCGTGTAAGCAGGTTGGAAAGCACCACACTGCCACCCCCATTTCCCCGGAGATCGATGACAAGGTTAGCGATCTTTTCTTTCCTCAGCTTTTTAAAGGACTGTTTGAAGAAGGTGCGCAACCTGTAGCTTTTGGAAAAGCCATTCACCTCCATAATGGCCATGTTTTTAGCCGTATCTATCAGCATATTTCGTTGCGCCTGGAATGCAATCTTCCTTCTTTCCCGGGCAGAAGGTTTTTTTATATCTGGCCTCCTAACCGGTGAATCAAGAGTAGGATTGTACACATCGATCTGGGCGGATTTGGCATTCCCTGCAGTATCAATATATTCCACATTCATTTTTCGGCGCAGGCCATAGATGGAGCCATACATGTTTCGAAACATACCACCGTTACTGATAGTCTGGTATTTATGCGTCAGGTTATAGCCATCGCCCGACAGGTAGTTGAAGAAGGTATCTACAATGGACTGAATAGGTCGACCCTCTATAGAGGTGAGTATCACTCCACGGGTGACATTACTATCCTTGCGGTTCAGAGTAGAAGTAACCATTACAGTATCCGGCCACGCCTTGACACTTAAAGGCAAAGAAAAGCTCCTGGTTTTGTCCGAGTAGCGGGTGGCGGCTTTTGAAGCCCTTACACTAGTGTGACCACAGCGAAATTTTGATACTACATAACTTAATACATTCCGGAATTTGTACTCGGGCAATGAATCTTTCAATTGCAGCGCCCCCTGGTCAAAATAATAGTCAATGCTGTCCTTACTGGAGTACCAGTATAAGCTGGGATGCGACTCTTCCAAAATGTTCCTGAAAAGGGTATAATCTTCCTGTAGCTGCGCAGGGCTGTATTTCCGGGCAGGGTCATATTTTTTACTTACAGCGCAACTGCAGGCAAACAATACAAACAAAATAAGTGGGTAACCCTTTTTCATGTCAGCTATCATTCTCCTTTCAACGCGTTCCATCCCTGGGCAGTAATAGGATGCTTTCCTCCTCCTTTTGTGATGATATGTGCGCCAGCTTCAGCATCAGTAATATAACCAATGACGCTTATTTGCTCTGACAGTGTGATCTTTTCATAGTCATCCTGCTTCATTGTAAAAAGCAGCTCATAGTCTTCCCCACCACTTAAGGCGCAAGCCGTAGGGTCAAGATTGAATTTAAAGGCCGCCATCCGGGCATCCTTGGCAATGGGGATCTTCTCTTCATACAATACACAACCCACCTGGCTGTTCTTACAGATATGCAGGATCTCGGAGCTCAGTCCATCGCTCACATCAATCATAGATGTGGGAGTAATATCATTGTTGGCGAAAAATTCGATAATGTCTTTCCTGGCTTCAGGCTTTAATATCCTGCCTACAATATATTTTTCTCCTTCAAGGTCTGGCTGCACGCCGGGGCTCTCCATGAATATTCTTTTCTCCCTTTCCAGTAAGGTCAATCCAAGATAAGCACCACCCAGGTCTCCGGTCACACAAAGGAGGTCGCCCTTTTGTGCGCCGCTGCGTTTTACATATTTGTCAGGAGCCACTTCGCCAATAGCTGTACAGGAAATGATAAACCCTTTGTGAGATGAGGTAGTATCTCCACCCACCAGGTCAACGCCATATTTTTCACATGCCGCATAGACCCCTTCATAGAATTCTTCCAGGGCTTCAAGGCTGAAGCGGTTACTAAATCCAAGGCCCAGTATTACATGAGTGGGTGTAGCATTCATGGCACAGATATCACTTACATTCACCACAATGGTTTTATAACCAAGGTGTTTCAGTGGTGTATACATCAGGTCGAAATGCACACCTTCCAGTAACAGGTCATTAGTTACAACGGTCTGTTTTCCAAAATGATCTATCACGGCAGCATCGTCGCCCACCCCGATAATGGTCGATGCATTCTGGATCTCTATATTTTTAGTTAGATGGTCAATGAGGCCAAATTCTCCAAGTGTGGAAACCTCTGTTCTACTTTCACTCATAGTTGTAAGATAATTATGATTTTTCAGGAACGTTACCTTTTACCCATTCCACCAGCTCCTGGTGAATGATTCCATTACTGGCAATGATCCCCGGCTGGTAGGGAGAGTATGGGCCTCCTTTAAGATCTGTCACTTTACCCCCAGCTTCCTCCACCAGCAGGAAACCGGCAGCACTGTCCCACGCCTGCAATTTATGCTCATAAAAGCCATCAAAACGGCCGCAGGCTACCCAGGCCAGGTCGATGGCTGCAGAGCCCAGCCTGCGCACCGGCACGCCCCTCCGGATAAACCTTTCAAATACCTGCAGGGGTCCGTTGGGTTCATCAAGGTAAGTATAAGGGAAACCTGTAACCATACAGGCATTCACTACGTTTTCTTTCTTGCTAACGCTGATAGGCTTATCATTCATAGTGGCGCCCTTGCCCCTTTCTGCTACAAAGAATTCATGGATAAAGGGGTTATAGATAGCACCCAGCACCATCTTTTTCTGGTATTCTATGCCAATGGAAATACAGCAAATAGGGATACGGTGCGCAAAGTTTACAGTGCCATCTATAGGGTCAATGATCCATTTATATTCTGAATCCTGCACCAGGTCCCCGCATTCTTCGCTTAATATGTGATGTTCAGGGAAGTTTTGTTTGATCACCTCTATTATAGCCTTTTCAGAAGCATGATCCACTTCCGTTACCAGGTTATTGATTCCTTCTTTGCTGGAGATCTTAAAATCCAGGTCATTGAAGCGAAGGATCTCACGGGCGGCAGCCTGCACGGCCTGGAGAAGGGTGTTTTTGAGCATCCGCAAAAATAGCTGATAGTTTTGGTATCGTCCCTGCCGGGAACGGCATTAGTATGCCCTGCTATGTATTAAGGAACTTCTGTAGATACTCAATTTACTTAATGAAGTCTGGCCGACAATGTTCTTGTACTTTGAATGATATTCTTGTAGGTTTGTCGGTTTAGATACCGCCATCTATTGAAGCTTTCCATCATCATAGTCAATTATAATGTCAAGTACTTCCTTGAGCAATGTCTTTTCTCTTTGCGCAAGGCTTGTAAGGGCATAGAATCAGAAGTTATTGTAATTGACAACCGTTCTTCTGATGGAAGCCTTGAATACCTGAAGCCAAAATTTCCTGAAGTACATTTTATTAAGAAAGAAGAAAATCTTGGGTTTGCCAAAGCATGTAATACCGGTTTGAAACAATCCAGGGGCGAGTATGTGCTGTTCCTCAATCCCGACACGCTGGTACCTGAGGATTGCTTCAGTGCCTGCTTCTCTTTTTTTGAACAACATGATGATTGTGGTGCTATTGGAGTGAAAATGGTAGATGGTTCCGGACATTTTCTAAAAGAATCCAAACGCTCATTTCCTTCACCATTTACATCATTCTACAAACTGACCGGTTTGTCAAGGCTTTTCCCTCGTTCACGCCTGTTCAGCCGATACCACCTGGGTCACCTGGATGATTCTCAAAACCATGAAGTGGATGTATTGGCAGGTGCTTTTATGATGATCAGGAAGGAGGTGTTGGAACAAACAGGTGGTTTTGACGAAGTATTCTTTATGTATGGGGAAGATGTGGATCTTAGTTACAGGATTCAAAAAGCCGGCTATAAAAACTATTACCTGGCTGAAACGAGTATCATTCATTTTAAAGGGGAAAGCACCAGGCGTGGGAGCTTAAATTATGTACGGATGTTTTACAAGGCCATGAGCCTTTTTGTTCATAAGCATTATGGTGGTGCCAGCGCAGGGATCTTTAATGTGTGTATCCATTTGGCTATATGGGCAAGGGCATCTGTAACAGCACTTGCCAAATTCATTAAATGGATAGGGCTACCGGTTATTGATGCCTTATTGATACTCCTGTCCTTCTGGCTGACTAAAGAGGTATGGGTCAATTATATCAAGACCAACACAGTGTACCCGAAGGAATTGCTGCTGATCTCCTTTCCAGTTTTCATGATCGTGTATTTGATAGTAGCTTATTATGCAGGCTTGTATGACCGGTATTATAAATTCAACAACCTGGCAAGGTCTAATTTTACGGCTACCATTGTGCTGCTGGCTCTATATGCATTGTTGCCGGAAGACCTGCGCTTCTCCAGGGGTATTGTTTTATTCGGTTCGCTGGTCTCCTTTATTTTTTTGAATGCTTTCCGGTGGGTTTTATTAAAAGCGGATATACTGTGGGCTTCTCCAGGAAGTATCACAAAGCCGTATATGCTAATAGCCGGATCAGAAAGAGAATTTAACGAGACATCTCAATTGCTGCAGCAAAGAGGTATGTTGGATAAGGTCATTGGCAGGGTAGCTATAAATGGAGATATGGGAGGTGCTGTTTCAAGCCTGGAAGGATTGGCCAATGCATCCAGAGCGCTGAAAGCTGAAGAGATCATCTTTTGCACCGGGAGTATTGCCTATAAAAAGATAATAGAACTACTGCCATTGATGCCCCAGGGACTTAGGATGCGATTCCATGCTCCCTGCAGCGGCAGTATTGTAGGGAGTGATGCAGGTCATACTGCGGGGGCTGCCATTGCCTCTGAAAAGGAATACAATTTATATGATGCCGCCCGAAGGCGCAGCAAACGCCTGGTAGATGTAAGTATGTCGCTATTATTCCTTGTGTTATTCCCTGTACCCTTTTTTGTTATGAGAAAGCCTGGCAGGTTTTTTATGAATTGTTTCGATGTACTTGTGGGTAAAAAGACATGGGTGGGATATATTATCCAGGACACCCAACTTCCTATGGTGAGAGAAGGAGTGATAGGGTCTAATGGCTTCCCGGCAAAGAAGCAAAAGCTTCCTGTGGAAAGTTTGAAAATGGTAGACGAATGGTATGCCAGGGATTATGAACCTTTGCAGGACCTGAGGACAATTTTTGGCAGCTATGTATATTTGGATGCCTAGAATGGCCGGGGACAATTGGTACCTTTATTGATAACACTAACGGTTGTAAAGAATGGCAAGGATCATCGATATTAAACTTCCTAAAGCAATAGCAGCGGCCTTGCGTATCCCTGAAAACGATCCCAGGAGGCAACAGCTAAGGGTGCTTAAGAAACTGTTGAAAAAAGCCACCTTCACCGAGTTTGGACAGAAATACCATTTTGACCAGATCTTATTGAGCAAGCATATTGGCAAAGCGTTCCAGGAACAGGTGCCTGTGCATGATTATAACAAGATCTATGAAGAGTGGTGGAAGAAAACATTGGAAGGCATTCCGGATGTTACCTGGCCGGGAAAGATCAAATTCTATGCACTAAGCTCCGGAACTTCAGAATCCGCCAGCAAGTATATTCCTGTCACTAAAGAAATGTTGCGCAGCAACCGCATTAATTATATCCGGCAATTGATCTCCGTTTTCAATTATGAACACCTGCCGAGAAATGCTGTGACCAAGGGCTTTCTTATGCTGGGCGGCGCTACAGACCTACAAAAAGGGAAAGCTGGTTGGTATGCGGGTGACCTGAGTGGCATATTGGCCAAGAATCGTCCGTTCTGGTTCCAGACTTTTTACAAACCTGGTGGCCGAATAGCCAAGATCAAGGACTGGAATGAAAAGCTGAATGAAATAGTGGAGAAGGCTCCGGATTGGGATATCGGCTATATAGTGGGTGTGCCTGCCTGGTGCCAGATGTGTATGGAAATGATCATTGAACATTACAAGGTGAAAACCATTCACGATATATGGCCTAACCTGGGATTCTTTGTTCATGGTGGCGTGGCCTTTGAACCCTATAAGAAAGCGTTTGAAAAATTATTGGGAAAGCCTATCGTTTATATCGAGAACTATTTATCAAGCGAGGGCTTTATTGGATATAAAGACCGTGAAAATGCTAAGGGCATGAAGCTGGTGCTTGACAATAACATCTTCATGGAATTTGTGCCTTTTGATAGTAAGAATTTCGACAATGAAGGCAATATGGTCAAAGACCCCGAGGCTTATATGATACATGAAGTAGAGGAAGGGAAAGATTATGCCTTACTGATGAGCACCAATTCAGGAGCCTGGAGGTACCTGCTAGGAGATACCTTAAGGTTTGTAGATATAGAGAGAAAGGAAGTAGTTATAACTGGTCGCACTAAACATTATCTAAGCCTGGTGGGAGAACACCTCAGCGTAGAGAACATGAATAAGGCTATTGAAATGGTGAGCGAAGAGTTCAATATTTCCATTCCTGAATTTACTGTGGCTGGTTTTCCATACGAAAATCTCTTTGCGCATAAATGGTATATAGCTTGTGATGATAAGGTGGACGCAGACCTGCTTATTAAAAAGATTGATGAACACCTTTGCAGGTTGAATGATGATTATGCAGTAGAACGAACCAGTGCACTCAAACAGATTTTCATTGAAAAGCTACCTGAACAGGCGTTCCTGAAATTTATGGAAACCAAGGGCAAGATCGGCAGCCAACATAAATTTCCCAGGGTTTTAAAGGGCAAGATCTGGCAGGAGTGGACCGAGTTCCTGAATTCCAATTACGAGAATAAATAGTTTATATCCTTCATATACAGAAATCCCGTTTCAATTTCTACCTCTAACTTAGCGACTCACATTCTACTATGATCAATGCCTTATTAAAGGGGATTACACTTGGGCTTTTGCTTGCTATTTCGGTAGGGCCTATAGTATTTACGGTCATCAAGCAAAGTCTTAATAATGGCACCAAAGGCGGCCTTGCTTTTATCGCAGGCATTTCTTTAAGCGACATCATACTTGTTATTCTGGCCAATCTGTTCACCAATCTTTTTACCACACTGAATGAACACAAGCAAATGCTGGCCACTATAGCCAGCATATTTTTAATATTAGTGGGTATTTATTACCTGTTCTTTAAAAAAGTTAAGGTCAATGCAGAAGGTATGCAGGCGCTTAGTTTTAATACAGGTGATTACCTGAAGATATTTACCATGGGGTTCATCATGAATGTTTTTAACCCAGGTATCATCATATTCTGGCTTACTACCTCTACCACTTTTATTGGAAATACCTTGCAGCACCGCATTGTCATTTTCACAACAGCCTTATTTTTGGCATTGGCAGCCGATGTATTAAAGGTCCTACTGGCTAATAATTTACGTAAACGGTTAACGCCTAAAAATATTCACCGCATTAACCAGATCAATGGAATTATATTGATAGGGTTTGGAGTGGTGATCATTTTCTTACAGTAAACTGCAAGAATGAAATCTAAATCGGGAAAAACCAGTTTTTGGACCAGGGTCAAAAGGGTCTTACTTACTTTATTTATACTGCAACTTGTCTATATTATTGCCCTGAAATGGATCAACCCGCCGATCACTTTGACACAGTTACAAAGCTTATTCTCAGGCAATGGACTAAAAAGAGATTATGTCAGTGGGGGTGCACTTTCTTATAATATGAAGCTGGCAGTGGTTTCCTCAGAAGACCAGATATTTCCGGACCATAGCGGTTTTGACTGGAAAAGTATAGAGAAGGCCATGAAGAACAATAAGAAAAAACCTAACCGCATCAAAGGTGCCAGCACCATTAGCCAGCAGGTAGCTAAGAATGTTTTTTTATGGCAGGGGCGTGATTGGTTTCGAAAAGGACTTGAGATTTATTTCACCAAGATGATAGAATGGATTTGGGGTAAGGAAAGAATTCTGAATGTTTATCTGAATGTAATAGAAATGGGTAAAGGAATATTTGGCGCAGAGGCAGCTTCTCAATGTTATTTTAAAAAGCCGGCATCGAAATTAACCAGGCGGGAAGCCGCTATGATAGCAGCCTGTCTTCCCAACCCTAAAAAATATACTGTGAAGCCCGCCTCCAATTTTGTAATGGCTAAATCTGGCTGGATACTGCAGCAAATGAATAACCTTGAGGATGATCCAGACTTGCAAAAGATCATAGCATCAAAATAATACAGGGATGTATGTCTTGAAGGGTTTATTTCTTTACATATACTGTATTCAGCAAGTTGACAGCAGTTTGCAATCTTTGTGTATCCGAACCTGTTATTTCAGCCCAGCTGACCCTGCTATTGATCACAATATCCTTATACATGTTGTATAACTTTTTTCTAAACTCCAGGTCTGGATATTCCCTTAAGCCATCAGGTTGCCAGGGTAGATCGGTGGAACATAATAAATAGAAATCGTATTGGCGCCGGGCAATCTGTTTTAATATCCAGGTATGGCAATTTTCAAACGCTACCTCACACCAAACCTTCATCACGTACATATCTGTATCTATAAAATAAAATCCATTCCTGGCCTGCTCCGACATCAAGTCTTCCAGCTCCAGCTGACCCTGGGCAATATTCAACAGGTCCCCGAAATCATAGTCCATTCCCTTATCAGAGAGATATTCCCTTGCAAACTCAGGACACCAAACCGTATCGTAATACTCTGCCAGTTGCTGGCAAAGAGTGCTTTTACCGGTTGATTCAGGGCCTATAATTACGATCTTCCTCATGAATATGCACTTAAAGGTAAACCCGGTTTTCTGCAACCGCTCTTGATTTCCATTCCTTCAAACCTAATACGGCCAGCACCAGCAATACTACATAATACACACTGGTAAAAACAAGTCCCTTTACAAAGTAAAGTGGGATGGAAGCAATATTTGTAGCGATCCACCAATACCAGCTTTCCACTTTTTTCCTTGCCATCAACCACATACCTGTGTAGGCTGTTGCGGAAGCAAAAGCGTCTGCCCATGGAATGGCACCCGAGGCAAACAGTTGCTTTAAATAAACCAGGGAAAAATAAACCGCCACATAAAAGAAGGCAAAGAACAAAACCTGTTGTAGCCACTGCTTCGAATCAGAATAAGTAATATGTACTAAAGGGTGGGATTGTTTGTCTTTCCTTGCCCAAACTATCCAGCCATAAATACTCATTACCGTATAATAAAAGTTGACACTGGCTTCACCGATAAGATGATATTTAAAGCTCAGGTAAATATAGATGATGGTATTTACCAGCCCCACGGGATAAACCCAAATGTTCTCTTTTTTAGAGAACCAAACGCTGAGAATACCTGCCACCACTGCTATGTATTCTAAAGGGGTAGTGGCTTTTATACCGGTGAGAAATTGTGCTACGAGATCTTGCATAGAAAGATGCAAACCTAATTGAAATCACCGGGCTTTATACCAGTTTCCCGGCTTTAAATAAAGCACACCTTTATTAGTTAGGAATCGTGTAGGCAGTTGCTTGCGTCCTTCGCGATTGGTTTGCCATACTGAAAAATGTAAATGGGGAAAGGCAGAAAAACCTGTGCTGCCGCTATACCCTATTGGCTGTCCCTGCTGCACACTATCACCTACATGTACCAATGCTCCCTGGTAGCGGATATGTCCGTAATAAGCCAGGCTTCCATCTACATGCCTGATCACTATCAAATTGGCCTTACCCGCGTATTTCTTTCCAATACCACCCTGTGAAAATTCCTGCACCACTCTTGTCACTACCCCTTCCCTTGCAGCCATTACAATTGTATTCTTTTTCATTTTAAAATCCAGGGCCAGTCTGCCGCGGTGTGAGAATAAGGAATGATATCCTTGTACCAACAAATGAGACTGGCCTTTTTCGTAAGGTAGCAGGTAAACATAGCTGCTGTCATTAGTATATTCATTTAGACTGCTAAATTGAAATTGTTTTCCGCAGGACACAAACAAGCACAAAAAGGGAATAATGATTAACAGCTTCATTAAGCACAAAAATAAAAAAGCGGCCACTGGCCGCCTTCTCTATATAAATCTGATTCAATTACTCTGCTTCTGCCACTACTTCTTTCACTTCAGGGATCATTCTTTTCATCATGCCTTCGATACCAGCTTTCAGCGTGATCATAGAAGAAGGACATCCGCTGCAGCTTCCCTGTAGCATCAGGTTGACCACACCTTCATCATAGCTCTTAAATTGTATGGCTCCGCCATCCATTTCTACGGCAGGACGTACATAATTATCTAGCAATTCCTTGATCCTTTTTACTACATCGCTGTCATCGGCATTTACATCATTACTGCTTTCTACTTTTCTTACAGCCACCTCATCCTCGTTGATCACGGCTTTACCTTCTTCCAGGTAACCTTTCAAAAATTCACGGATGGAAGGGATCACATCCTGCCAATCTGTATCAGGGGTCTTGGTCAGTGTAACAAAATTAGAAGCGATAAAAACAGCCTTAATAAAGGGAAACCCGAACAATTCGTTGGCCAGTGGGGAAGGTTTGGCACTTTCCACATCTGGAAAGTCAATGCTTTTACCTGGATACAAAAGTTTGTTGGCAACAAACTTCATAGTTTCCGGGTTAGGGGTCATTTCGGTATATATGCTGATGATGGGATTACCAGTTTTAATCATAATGCACTATTTGAACCGCAAATTTACCATAGTTCCTGTTAAAAGGATGCTATGAAAAAGCATTTTGCGCAAATCGAAAATGCTTATAAGGTACGTTTCAGGCTTAGGGTCACGTAAAAAAGCTTTTCTCCCCTTTCAGAAAGGTCAGGCCTGCCTGCTACTGTAATGAGGTTTTGGGGAAGTATATAAGAGGGGGTAGCCATCACCATCCATTTGTCCTTCACATAGATAAAAGGAATAGATGCTTCATAGGCCAGGATATTGAACTGTTGAACCGTTTCTGTCACCTGTTGGTTATTGGAAGGAAATAAAGGAAGCCCTGCTTTCTTCTTATAATATGTATTTGTAAAGTTCTGTGTGCCGGCATAGGCATAAAATGAAGGGTCAATTACAATTACACTTCCATCACTGTTTTCCTTGCGTATGATATGATCCAGGCCTGCGGTGGCGCCAAAATCTGTTTTGTCACTGAATTTGACATCACCACCTATATTAATGTTCGCGATTTTATTTAAAGCACTTACACTGATCCCGGCCTGGGATTTTAATGCAGATTGAACCAGTTGGGATCCGGAGGTATAGAATGGCTTAAGAAAAAAAACATTGGTCAGCCATTTTTCCGAGCTGGCCTGGAACCCTATAGTAGTGATGGTACCTGCATATTCCATCTTTTGCACACTATTGTTTACAAAGACTGGCGCTGCATTTACATAGAATTTTTCCCCCAGCCATACTTCTGCCATAGGAAAAAATCCTGTGCTCTTTAAGCTATCTGTTCGGCCATAATAATTAAGGTTTGAATTATAATTCAGGCTAAGCTTTAATTGCGCTTTTGAGGTTGTACTGTCCTGGGCATTGGAAAGAATACTTATGGCAGTTGATAACAGCAGTAATATCTTTTTCATGGGGTGTGTTTTAAAAAAGCATCCCATTCAGGTTGTGAATGGGATGAGTTACATAGGGGGTAATATTATCCTTTCTTCACCTGGCCCTTAGCCTCGGTTGAAGTCTTTGATTTTCCATTTACAGATGCACCATTTTTACCGGCATTTACATCGCCTGAAGCATCAGTTTGAGTGCTGCTGCTCAATACTGCAGAATGTTCATTGGCATGTTCTTTTGCTTCATCTGAGGCATGCATGGCAGCTTGTGATTTAGCGCGGGCTTCAGCCTTGGCTTTTGTTTTAGCCTTAGCCTTTACTTCTTTTGTTTTTTCTATAGACTTATCTGTTTTTTCTTCAGCCTTGGCCTTAGCTTTAGCAGCTTTGGTTTCTGCCTTATCAGTTACCTGCTGGCCATCTACAGTTGCATCAGCATCAGTAGTGGTTGCCGCATCAGTTTTAACACCAAATACTGCTGAGTTATCATTAGCATGTGCCTTGGCCTGCTCAGAAGCATGAACTTCAGCCTGCGCATTTACTCTTGCATTTTCTTTGGCCGTAGTATTTACATCATTTGTAGTGCGCACTGTATTTTTCACTGCTGCTTTCGTGGCTGAAGTGGCTGCACCTGTGGTAGCTTTTGTAGCTACTGTAGCCCTGGTGGCTGCATTGGTAGCTGCCTTTGTAGCTGCTGTAGCATTTACTGCTTTAGAAACTGAAGCGTGGGTGCTGTTAGCTGCGCCAATACCTACCTGGGCAAATGTTACTGAAGCTGCGAAAGTGGCAGCAAGAACTAAAACGGATTGTTTGATTGTTTTCATACGAGTTTTTTTGTGTTTCGTGTATCATAGAAGGCTAAATACGCATGAGGTTTAAAAAGACCATTAACATTTTTTAACGTCGGAGCAGAAATAGGGAAAAACCATTAGCGCAAATCGATACTATTTGAACGGGAGTACTGTTCAATTCAATAAAAAAGGCACTATATTAATTATAGTGCCTGGTCAATCAATTGTAATTATTTATTAAGGAGTTACGATCATCAGCTTCGCATAATTCAGCATGATCTTCTTTTCCCCATTCACATCAAACTTAATAGTAGCAACCGGGTTGTGGCTGGAGCCCTCCAGCTTTAATACTTCTCCAAATCCAAACTTCTGGTGTTCTACCCTCATCCCTTGCTCCAGCTTAGTAATGTCACTGGGTACAAAATTGGAGGAAGGCACATGTGACACTTCTTTGGGCTTATTGTTCCCACTCAAAAGGGTTGAAACAAAGGTCTTTTCTTTTGGTTCTGTTTTAGGATTTCCAAATCCCCGCTGCATCCTTTCAAAGGCGGAGCCCATCATGCCCTGGCTGGAATGATTCTTTACACCACCACCCGCATAGCTTTTATCAATGAACTCCATAGGTATTTCATCAATGAAGCGGCTGGGATCATTCTGCTGCAGGTTGCCAAATTTATACCTCGTATTGGCATAACTCAGGTAAAGCGTTCCTTTGGCCCGGGTAACAGAAACATAAAAAAGACGGCGCTCTTCTTCCAGCTCTTCCCTGGTATTAATGCTCATGGCATTGGGAAACAATCCTTCTTCCAGCCCACCAACAAATACTACTGGAAACTCCAATCCTTTCGCGGCGTGGATGGTCATTAGCTTCACGGTATCAGCATCGGGGTCCTTCTGGTCAGCATCAGTCAACAGGGTGATTTGTTGTAAATAAGCAGCCAGGCTTTTATCACCTACTTCACCGCTTTCTTCGCTCAAAGGAGTCTCTGTAAACTCCTTAATGGAGTTCAATAATTCCTGCACGTTCTCATAACGTTGCACCCCTTCTGTGCTTTTATCGTTGAAAAGCTCTTTCACAAAAGCCGTTTGCTTGCCCACATGAAAGGCGATATCATAGGCATTCTTGGAAGACATCATGCTGTGAAAGCTGCGGATCATCAGTACAAATTCTTCGATGGCTGCCAGCGTACCTGCTTTGAATCCAAACATCTGTGCATTCTCCAACACCTGCCACATGCTGATGTTGTTCTCATTCGCCGCCAGTATGGCCCGGTCCACCGAGGTCTTTCCAATGCCACGTACAGGGTAATTGATGATGCGCTTCAGTGCTTCTTCGTCTTTAGGATTCACAATAATACGCAGGTAAGCGATATAGTCCTTGATCTCCTTGCGCTGGTAGAATGATATGCCCCCATAAATGGTATAAGGAATATTCATCCTGCGCAGGCTTTCTTCAAAAGAACGGCTCTGGGCATTGGTACGGTATAGTATGGCAATGTCCTTATTGCTATGATGATTGCGCAGCTTCTGCTCCTGTATGGCATCTGCTACAAACTTGCCTTCATCATTATCTGTCATGGTGCGTACCAGTTTGATCTTTTCTCCGGTAGCATTCTCTGTGAACAGCGTTTTCGGTATCTGTCCTTTATTGTTCTTGATGATCTCATTGGCTATGCTCAGAATGTTTTGCGTACTGCGGTAATTCTGTTCCAGCTTGATCACCTTTACCTCGTCATAATCTTTTTGGAACTGCAATATGTTTTGAATGGTAGCTCCCCGGAAAGAATAAATGCTCTGGGCATCATCTCCTACCACGCACACATTCTCATGCACCGCGCCTAGCAGTTTGATGATCTCGTACTGTGCCGGGTTGGTATCCTGGTACTCATCTATCAGGATGTATTTGAACTTGTGCTGGTACTTATGCAGAACCTCTGGAAAATGTTTCAGCAGCTCATACATCTTGAACAGCAGGTCGTCAAAATCCATGGCGCCGTTCTTGAAGCAACGCTTACTATAGGCATCATATATATGACCTATCATGGGGCGGTTAGCCCTCATATCCTCCTGTTGCAGGTAGTAATCGGTCATATATTCCTTAGGGCCAACCAGTGAGTTCTTGGCAGCGGAAATACGGTTATATACGGCATTGGGCTTATAATGCTGCACGTCCAGGTTCAGCTCATTGGTCACTGCCTTCACCACGCTCTTGGCATCATCTGTATCATAGATGGTAAAAGCATTAGGGTACCCTATGCGGTGAGCCTCGGCACGCATGATGCGGGCAAAGACGCTGTGAAAGGTTCCTATATATAAATTACGCGACTCCCGGTTGCCCAGGATGTGACCAATACGTTCTTTCATTTCAGCTGCCGCCTTGTTGGTAAAGGTCAGCGCCAGTATATTAAAAGCATCCACTCCTTGCGCCATCAGGTGGGCAATACGGGTGGTCAAAACCTTCGTTTTCCCGCTCCCGGCACCCGCCACGATCATTAGCGGACCCTCGGTGGTCAATACAGCTTCACGCTGTCTATCATTCAAACCCTTCAAATAATCTTGCATGCCGCGAAGGTAGTTTTTTGGGGTGGCTTTCCATGCATCCACTGTCTTAAAAGAAGGACAAATCAAACACCTTCGCCATTCTTTTTTCATTACCAGTAATTAGTATACTATTTAAAAAAATATAATCCCGTATCCTGGCTGATTGAACAGGGCCTGATGCTTTATTAATGATCTATTTTACCAGCTATTCCTGGAGAAGTAATTTGTTTTGATACCTTTCTGGTCTTAATATTTGGCTATGGCAAACAATTTACCAGAAGTATGGTTACGGGGCCCAGTTGACAATATTCCTTCGTTATTGCAACCGGCAGCGCATGCCGTAATGCAGGCCTTGGAAGAAGTAAAAGAATTGATGCAGGACTTTCCCGAAAATCTTTTATGGATAAAGCCAGCCGGCGCAGCTTCTGTTGCTTTTCACCTGCAGCATATGGCCGGTGTGCTGGACCGTCTTTCCACATATGCCAGGCAACAAATGCTTTCCGAAACTCAAATGAACGCGCTGCAAAGCGAGGGCAAAGAAAAGAATATTACGGTGCACTCGCTGCTTGCCAACCTGGAGCAAAGTGTTCAGGCCTATTTACATCAATTATCAACCACAACTGAGGAATCACTTACAGAAGCGAGGACTATTGGTAGAAAGGCCTTACCCACCACACACCTGGGCTTACTGTTTCATGCAGCTGAACATATGCAGCGGCACCTTGGCCAATTGCTGGTAACAGCTAAAATAGTTAAGGCCGGCTTGCATTGATGCTTTCTCATAAATAAAGAATCGTAACTGGCATCTAGCCTCGTAAGAAATGAGTATGCCTCTTTTCAACCCGCCTCATCGGTTTTAACGGCACAACCTTTGTAAAATCAGAGGTATGAAAAAGATGATGGTTGTAATAGCTGTG
>JAEZLJ010000111.1 GCA_023415275.1 Bacteroidota bacterium | reverse complement strand
GAAGTGATGTATGAAGTGGGCTATTCGGATGTGAAGGCCTTCAGAGAAGTATTCAGAAAGATAACAGGTATGTCGCCACTGGAATATAGGAGCAGGTATAATAAGGATATTGTGGTTTGATGCGAATCAGGGATCTCTTACCCGATGAGTCCCTTACTGGGTTTATAAAGTGTTGGTTATTGGGAAAGGAACTAGTCAATTTTTTTCTGGATCTGCCAATAGTGCCCAAATGGATCTTTGATGGTGCCTTGCCTGTATCCGTAATCATAGTCCTGTGGAGGTTCAATTAAAGCGGCTCCTGCTTTGATGGCGCTGTTGATGACCATGTCCACATCAGGAACAAAAAGCCCTATAGTAACGGTAGTGCCATTTTGTGTAACTGGATCAAGGAAGTAGGGTTTGGCTGTTATTTCATGAAGGTGAAACAATGCTCCGTGAATAGAAAGTTCAGCCACATGAATGCTTCCATCTTCATTGGTAAAGCGCCTTAGTTCAGTGGCACCGAAAGCGGCTTCGTAAAAAGAGATGTCTTTTACACCATTGCTGATGAAAAGCTCAGGAGCGAAGAAGCATTTATGTTCTGAGTTTGACATATGTTGAAGTTCCGGAATTATTCTTCAAATACAAGCCTTTGTGTAAGAAGACTAAATAGGTGCACCTTATCATCAATATCATTAAGTTTCCATTGGTCCTTATCTCGCAAGAAATAACAGATTACTTTAAAGCTGGTTTTATCAACTATTAAGTTGTCGGATATTGAAGAACGGTCCCTTGGACAAATAATATTTCCTGAGATATAGGCACAGTAACTATCGCATGTATTATCTAGCCTGTCTTCTATGCCGATAATATTGGTGTCCGTAATTTCAATAGGGTTAACTACATCGTAATTAGAAACACCAGGAACATGGTTTTCCTGGAAGAATTCTTTATAAAAGTACGGTGTGAGAAAATTTGGAACTACAGAAAGATCTCTTTCGACCAGGGCATCGTAAAATTGATAAAATGCAAGGCGGGCAGTATTTTTTAGCTGATGGATGTCCCATACAGGATCTTTTTCTAGTGCTTTGTTTATGATTGCAGCTGTTTTTCTCTCTTTATATAAAAGCAGTGATAAGAATACTCCCGAAGAAGTGCCTAGTGCAATAGAAAAATAATTGATTACACTGTTATAGGTATTTAAAAAATTAGCGGTGTCTACAAACAAAGGATCTTCATTCGATAAACTATGTAAAAGGTAAGGGAGAACAAATAGAAAAAAGGAAAATACAAATACACTGTATAAAAATTTCTTCATGGTACAAGATTGTAAGGCCGGACCGTGGGCTAATTTATAATAAGTTTTATAGGAAACAAACCAAGGTGCATGTGCACCTATGATATTTCAAAACTGAATAGCTCTTATTTACCAGCCTAGTAACTCTTGCATCTTATTTTCGAGCCTTGCCTTTGCCAAAAAATTCTTCTCCAGTTCCAGGTTAAAGGGAACAGCAGTATCCAGGGAAGCACACCGCATAACGGGAGCATCCAGGTAAGAGAAACAATTTTCTGCTACCCATGCAGCTATTTCACCACCAATGCCACCTGTAAGGGTGTCTTCATGAAGAACAAGCACCTTGCCTGTTCGTTTTACGCAAGCAGCTATGGCATCATAATCCAATGGCAATAAGCTGCGTAGGTCAAGAATGTCTATTGATACATCTGTATTTTCCATGGCATAGTCCTCTGCCCAGTGAACGCCGGCACCATAGGTGATGATGGAAATATCATCGCCTGTTTGCACCTGTCGCGCTTTTCCTATTTCAATTTCATAATAGCCTTCCGGTACTGGTCCGCTGATGCTGCGGTACAATCCTTTATGCTCGAAATACATCACCGGGTTAAGGTCATTGATGGCAGCTATGAGCAGTCCCTTGGCATCGGCCGGTGTGGAAGGATAGACCACTTTTAATCCTGGAGTATGAACGAACCAGGCTTCGTTGCTCTGGCTGTGAAAGGGACCGGCACCTACACCGGCGCCTGTGGGCATGCGGATCACCACATCAGCGTTTTGTCCCCAGCGGTAGTGAATCTTAGCCAGGTTGTTCACTATTTGGTTGAAGCCAACAGCAGCAAAGTCGGCGAACTGCATTTCCATCATAGATTTGAATCCTTCGAGGCTTAATCCAAGCGCAGTGCCCACAATGGCACTCTCGCAAAGTGGGGTGTTGCGCACCCGTTCTTTGCCAAACTGCTGCACAAAACCTTCCGTGATCTTGAACGCCCCGCCATATTCCGCAATGTCCTGTCCCATCAATATGAGGTGGGGGTGCTTTTCCATGGATTGCTGCAGGCCTTCCTTAATGGCATCAATAAGTCTTATTTCGCGGTTAGTGTCAAGTGTGGTTGGATGATGTATAGTTGATATACGGGGCGCATAGACATCCTTTAATTCATTAGGAGTGGAAACTACAATGGGTGGAGAATCAAAGCCTTTCTGCAGTTCTTCTTCGATCATTCTTTTTTGGTCCGAACGAATGGAGTCCACCAACTCATTTGTTAAAACACCCTCTTTCAATAGCCATTGCTCGAAATTACTGATAGGGTCTTTAAGTTCCCATGTTTCGAAAAGTTCTTTGGGAACGTACTTAGTGCCACTGGCTTCTTCATGCCCGCGCATGCGAAAGGTAAGGCACTCTATAAGGTAAGGCTTTTGGTTTTTGATACAATATTCCCTGACACCTTTGATGGTATCAAATACTGTCAGCACATTGTTGCCATCGATGATCACGGATTCCATGCCGTAGCCTTTAGCCCTGTCGGCCAGGTTGGCGCAGCGGTATTGCTCCTGCACGGGGGTACTTAACCCGTACCCATTGTTCTCAATCAGGAAGATCACAGGCAGGTCCCAAACGGCTGCCGTGTTGAGCGCCTCATGGAAATCGCCTTCGCTGGTGCCGCCATCTCCTGTGAAGGCCAGTGAGACCTTGCTTTCATTTTTCAATTTGGCGGCCAATGCTACACCGTCGGCAATAGCCAGCTGTGGACCCAGGTGAGAGATCATGCCGCAGATATGATGCTCCCGGCTGCCAAAGTGAAAGCTTCTTTCCCTTCCTTTTGAGTATCCATCACCGCTGCCCTGCCATTGCTTGAATAATTTATGCAGCGGCATGTTGCGGGCGGTGAACACACCGAGGTTGCGGTGCAGGGGCATGATCCATTCGTCTGGCTCAAGCGCCATGGTGGCGCCTACTGCTATGGCTTCCTGGCCAATACCACTGAACCATTTGGAGATCCTTCCCTGGCGCAGCAGCACCAGCATTTTTTCTTCTATCAGCCGTGGCCACAACAGTTGCTTGTAGAGATGTAGCAGATCTTCGTTAGAAAGTCCCTTGCGATGAAAGTCCATGAATTCGTATTGAGGTTAGTCCCTGTCGCCAATAAGGCCGTTGAGGATATAGCTTACAATGGTTACAATAAGGCTAACGAGCAGGGCTGAAAACCAGCCATCAACAGTAAAGCCTGAAACGAGGCTGGCCGCCCATTTGACCATGAGGGCATTGATCACCAGCAGGAAGAGTCCAAGGGTGATCAGCGTGATGGGAATGGTTAGTATGACCAGTATGGGTTTGATAAATGTATTGAGTAGGGCCAGCACCAGTGCAACGATAATAGTTGTTTTTGCATCTGTGATATTCACGCCCGGTAGGAGGTAGGCTGCCAGGTATACAGCTACGGCAGTAATGAGTACTTTGATGATAAAACCCATAGAGGTTCATTTTATCTCAAAAATAGAACAGTTTGAAGTTTGTAGTGTGTAGTTTGTAGTTCTTGGGTTCAATCATTCTGGTTGAGCAGTTTCTGGTTTATAGTTTATGGTTTCTGGTTCTTTAATTTGTAGATGCCTAAAGAATGCAACCATTTTTGGTGGTGAGAATAAAAAAACCCTGGAGGCCAGGGTTTATGTATATGGGGTTTTGATTGATTATTTGAGAAGATAGATACCGGTGCGGTTGATGCCGGCCAGTAGCTTTCCATCCGGTGTCATCCCTAATGCATACACTATTTTTTTAGGTAGCCCGGAGCCTATGGCAGTCCAGGTCTTGCCATTATCTGCGGTGCGGAATACTTCACCTTCTGCTCCCGCATAGAGCACGCCGTTAGGTGCTGCAAAAAGCGAATAAACGGCCTTACCATCCAAACCGGCAGCCTTCCAGTTGTTGCCATTATCGGTGGATAGGAACACCCCTTTTTGAGATGTGCCAATGCCTGTAAACAAATTGGTTTTTGAAACTGCCAGAGAAACCATATAGCCCAGCCGGTCAATGCCGTTATGTGCAGGTTTATTCCAGTTTTTTCCCTTATCGGTGGAATAGCGAACACCGAGGTCAGTCAGGGCATAGACAGTATTTTCATTTTGTACCAGTTGGGACACTGAAACCATCCTGCTGGTGATCAGGTCAAGGGGTATACCATTGTTGGAAGGTTGCCAGCTCTTGCCTTTGTTGCTGGAGATGTATACACCACTCTCAAGAGTTCCTTTAAAGATATTGTTGCCTGAAGCCAGAATGGCATAGCTGCTCCTGGGTCCACCCTTGTTCAATCCTTCACTGTATAATTTCCAACTATCGCCATTGTCTTCTGACACCAGCACGCCATATCGACTTAGCCCTGCGTATATAGTTCCTGAAGCATCCATGGCAAGGCTGAATACAGCCGCTTTGTCATCCGGATTGATATTGGCTGGCTTCCAGGTGTTGCCTTTATCGTCTGAAATATAAGGACCTGCAGACGTGCCGGCAACGAGGCGCCCTTTTTTAGTAGTAACAAAGGCACTTATGGTTTCATCCTTATCATTCAGGGCTACCGGGGTCCATTGAGTTCCCAGGCTTTCAGTAATCTTTGCCGATGTTGATGACTGATTGTTTACAGTGGTGCTGTCAGCATTGCTGCAAAAAACAAGCGTGGCTAAAATGCAGGTAAATGCAAGGAATGTAAAGGAGGTCTTCAGCATAAGGAACGGTTTCTGGTTTTTAGTTTATGGTTTTTGGTTCTTTAGGTTCAATATACCTAAAGAATTCGATCATTTATTATGGTGAAAAGCTTTTGTTTCTGATTAACGATAACTATCTAACCTTTTCCTTTCCACACTTGTCAACTTATCAACCAGTTGAACCTGTCAACAGTTTTTACTTTTTACTTTTGCATTTTTACTTGGCATCTAAACCACTACCAGTTCATAAAACTTTTCCGGTTGCAGGTACTTGTTTGCCAGTTCCTGCAGTTCCTGCGCAGAAACTGTTTTGATGGTCTCTATCTGGCGGTAAAAATGATCTTCAGGCAGATCGTTCAGGATGATGGTCTTCCAGCGGTTGATGATATGAAAAGGTCCATCAAGGTCACCAAGGATGGAACCGATCATGTAGTTGCGCACCAGCAATAATTCATCTTCCTCCACGATCTCATTGCGCAATTCTTCCATCTCTTTGTATACTTCCACAATGGTGGCTTCACATACATCACGCCCAGCTTCCGTGCTGATCACCCAGGCGCTTTCCTGGATATGATTCTCCAGGTAGCTGTAAATGCCATAAGTATATCCTTTCTCTTCCCGGATATTGCTCATCAACCTGGATCCAAAGAAACCACCAAACACATTGTTCAGCACCTGTGCTTTTACAAAATCGGGGTGGTGGCGATTGGGAAAATTAGATCCCATGCGAATAGCGCCCTGTACCCCCTGTGGATCATTGGTAACGCGGTATTTTTTCTCTGCTGCCTGGACGGATTGTACCAGCGGCACGGTTACAGAATTATTTTTCAGGTCACCAAAATGCTGGTTCAACAGTGGAAACAAATTGGATGGGAGCTTGCCGGCGGCAAAAAGAAGAAATTTGCCATCGCGGTAATATTGGTTGTAAAAGCTGACTACTTCTTCGCGGGTAAGGCTGTCAAAATCTTCAAAGCGGCTGAAGCGGCCATAGGGATGTTCTGGTCCGTATAGATAGGTGTCAATGAGGCGTCCTGCCACGAAATCGCTTTTCTTGAGGTTTACATTCAGGCGCTGCTTCATATTCTGCTTGTAGATGTTGACCTCTTCTTCAGGGAATATAGAATCAACAAGCATTTCTCTCACTACAGGCAGCAATACTTCCAGGTGCTTGGCAAGACAATGGAGTGTGATGACAGCTGTTTCATTAAAACAATTGCGATTCAGGTAAGAACCGTAATATTCAAAATGCTCATTGACCTGGAAAGCTGATTTGGTAGAAGTGCCATTCTTTAATAAAAAGTTAGTGCTGGCCGCAATAAGGTTACGCTGCTCAAAAGAATTTCCGGCATAGAATACCCACTCCAGTTGCAGCACATCTTCGGCCCCTGCATTCACTGCATAAACAGGCACACCATTGTCAAGTGTATGCTTTTCAAAGGGCTTCAGACTCAGCTTAAATTCTATAGCATCTTTTATAGGTGGGGCGATTGTTCTGTTTAACATAGATTTTTTGTTTTAGCTTACCTTCTTTTCCTTTCTCGGCTTATTTAGATTCCTTCATTCAATTGACTGGTCAATGTCAACTTATACCTGCACACGATAGTACAGGGTGCTGCTGTTCTCTTCCCTGAAGATCTTTTGGGCTTCCTGCTGAATGTCTTCAACAGTTACTGCATTATAACGTTCCAGTTCTGTATTCATCAGCGATGCATCGCCCAGCAGTTCATAAAAGGCCAGGCTGTTGGCCCGGTTCATAACAGTCATGTCTTCAAAGGCGATCATGCTCTCTGTTTTGTTCTTTACTTTTTGCAATTCAGCTTCGGTAACCAGTTCGTTCCTGATCTTTTCCAGCTCTTGCTCAATGGCGGCTTCAGCATCCTCCATTTTTACACCCTTTACCAGCTTGCCTTCAATAGCCAGCAGTCCTGCATCGAGAGTGCCAAAATGATAGCATTCTATATTGCTGAATAACTGTTTTTCTTTTACCAGCGACTGGTACAAACGGGAAGAACCACCGCCACCGAGAATTTCGGTGATGAGATCTGATACATAGTACCTGTGATCCATGCGTGGATATATGTGCCAACACTTGTACAAAGCATCCAATGGCACATTGGCAAATACTTCCAGTTTTTTGGCTGTGGTTTGTGCTGGTTCAGCAGGAAGGTTGCGTTGGTATTTTTCCCCGGCCTCAATGGGGCCAAACCATTTTTCCGCTAAGCTGCGTACCTGTTCCACGGTCACATTTCCCGCTACAACCAGGATGGCATTATTAGGCCGGTAATATTTGAAGAAAAAATCCTTTACATCCTGCAATTGAGCATTCTCGATATGAGACAGTTCCTTTCCCTGACACTTAAACACATCTCCGAGCCCACGACACGGACTC
>JAEZLJ010000049.1 GCA_023415275.1 Bacteroidota bacterium | reverse complement strand
GCCCTGCAGTGGTATGCCTGATACAGCATCGATGACCTTTCCCTTTATTGTTTCCTGGCCAAACGACACCAGGGTGCATAATAGAGATATCGCATATATGGAAATTCTTTTCATTGAATGATTACTTGTTGAATTCGTTTAAATATAATTATATAGGTATGGCTCATTACATTGAAAAGCCAAAATGAAATGGATAGACGAAAAATCAAAAATCAAACAGTACAAGGAGGGCGGTCCGGTGTTGGAGGAATATGAATGGTAAAAGAGTCTGTGTATAAGGGAGGCTGATTAAGACAGTAACCATATGGGTTGCTGAAATGACAAATTGAAGCTGGTATAAAATAAGTGTTCATTAATTTAACCAGCCAGGTTTGTATAGGTGAAGGATAGCCACTATGTACCTTTTGATAATTTTCAATAAGTTCCCGCTCCTTTTTATCATGTATGCAGCGAACAATCAATTGATCATTCACAGTAGCCGTATCTATAACATCATACATTTCATTCCCATAGCGAATCTCCTTTCCTTCTTCCCATTCCAGGCCATTTCTATCTTGCTGATTAAAAATAAGTGTTGTCACTTCATCTGATGAATGAGATTGCAGGCGTGTTTTCATTTCAGCCTTGATGACAGAAAGCCTGATCTTATAGAGAATGTGATACCCCAAAAGAGTGAAACAAAGACAACAGGACAAAAGAATAGCAGCTATTTTCCTCACGGTATTGAAATCCTTGCTAAGGTAGGCAACAGCGGGTATATTATTTTGTTTGATCCTTTATTATGTCGTTAAGCCGGGGACGCAACCTGGCCCTGGATTTATTGAAGATATTCCGTCCTTTATCAATCCCTTTACGCACTACTTTTTGCTCTTCTATGGGCAGGTGTATTATATCCTGGCATTCCCTGGTGCAACATCCATCAAAAGCCTTTTTGCAATCTTCACATTGGATGAACAATAAATGACAGGCTTCATTAGCGCAGTTCACATGAGTATCAGCCGGCTTTCCACATTGATGACAGCGAGCAATGATCTCTTGGGTGATACGCTCCCCCAGCCTGTTATCAAATACAAAGTTCTTGCCCTTAAACTTCAACTCCAATCCTTTTTCCTTTGCCTGATTGGCATAATTAATAATGCCACCTTCCAGGTGAAACACATTTTTAAATCCCTGGTGCAGCATGTAAGCACTAGCTTTTTCACACCTGATACCCCCGGTACAATACATAATAATATTCTTATCACGGGCATCTTTAAGCATGTCTGCAGCCATGGGTAACTGCTCCCGAAAAGTATCTGAAGGCACTTCAATAGCATTCTCAAAGTGTCCTACTTCAAATTCATAGTGATTACGCATGTCCACCACAATGGTGTCCGGGTCAGCAGTCAGTTTGTTGAATTCTTCGGCATTCACATACTTTCCCTTATTGCGCATATCAAATGTGGGATCAGTGATGCCGTCTGCAACGATCTTATCCCTCACTTTGATCTTAAGTACCCAAAAGGATTTTCCGTCATCATCCACCGCTATATTTAACCGGATGCCATGTAATGGATCAATAGAATACAGATACTGTTTTAAAGCCTCAAACCGGCTATCAGGTACGCTTATCTGCGCATTGATGCCTTCATGTGCGACGTATATGCGGCCAAAGACCCTTAAAGTGTCAAGATTCCTATAGAGTTCATCCCTAAAAGCTTTTGGATCGTCAATAGGAAAATAATGGTAGAATGAGATGGTGGTACGATGTTCTTTCTCTTCGAACAAACGCTGCTTCAACTCCGCCTGGGAAACACGATTATGTAATACAGCCATAATAGAAATTTATAGGACACTCGCCGGGTGAACCCTGCCATGGCAGGAAAATTTCAGAAATATGGTCAAAAGTACAATAACACTCTTCAATAAATTGTGAAATTGCACTACTGCTAACAAACCAGAAAAGGACTGTTTACCACAGTCCTTTATCAATCAGTTATTAAACTAAAGTTTAAATGCTGCCAGTCAGGTAAAGGATCAAGCCAACAATAGCTACGATCAATGCCGCAATTGGATAATAGAATACCAATACCAGGGCCAGGATACCCAAAAGGATATATAGCACCAACTGCCTGTCACTGGGTCTTCTGCTAAATAGAGACTTTAATTTTAATTTGAAAGCGGTCCAGAGGAACTTACGCTTTAACTTTCTGAAGTTCTTTTTGCTCTTTTGGGCTGCATAAACTGAAAGCACCAGCATACTCAATAAAGATGCTGCGGCTGCATTGTTGTGGTTATCAACGGGCTGTTCATTAACAGGTTTTGCAACAGGTTGAATGGTCGTAGAAGTAAATGCCATAAATATTCCTTGGTTTTGGATGTTCGAAATTAGGTAATCAAATTTATTTGAACGCTTTTGTTCAAACGAAAATTATTTTATTCCTCACAGCAAGAACTATTAAACACCTAACGAATAGAAAATCCACTGTTTTAATAATGAATATTTAAATCTTTTCAGTATAAAAAGTCCCCCCTTTTCTAATTCTCCAATTTATTTTCATCTGGCAGCCCACTATCTTCTTTTGAGTATAGGGGCCAGGGAACTTCCCGCCATACCCGCAAACCCACCTACCAGGCCGCCAACAAGTGCAGTTATGAATATCAATAATATTGATGATCCTCCTAACGGCATTACCTGTGCTATTTTATGCGAGAGTATGCTTTCGTTTTTAATATCGATCCATAAAGACAGGAATCCCCACAGGATGAATATACCCAGGAAGCCTGATAAAAACCCTGCACCTGTGCTTTGGATCAACAGAAATGCAACCAGGAAGGCTATGATGGCAATGCTCCACCATGGTAAGAAAATTCCGGCAATAAAGCTTAATGCTGCAGTCAGTAAGGTAACTAATAAGAATCTCATGATCTAGGAATTGGTAAAATTTAATGTCCCAATAATACGTTTATCCGAAGCTTCCGTTTCTTTCATCATCCACAGGGTAAAATACTTTCCGGCTGCCCAGGTATCAATGAAATTCTCGTAATATTTATTACCCGGGTTCCCGCTTTGCCCACCAGGATAAACCCCATAGGCCTCTATTGGATTGGTCAGATGTATAACCATACGCCAGCTAGGCCCATGAGTTTTGGACAAAGCTCTTATGGTTGTACTCCACCCGTCACACTCAAGACCGGTCCTTCCGAAAGCTGGTAAGGCATCTCTTAAAAGATGTTGTATAAAAGTATTGCGGTGTTTCCACCAGGTAACGTTTTCTCCCTTACCTGATAATTCGCTAACTGCTTTTTTGAAAGATGAAGTTATATCCTCGTACAGATCTTCCTTGCCAGGCGTATTGATATTATCTACAAACCTGAATGCGGAATCCCTTAATAAGTTTTCAAGCAAAACCTGCTCAGAAGGAATGGCCACGGGCTTAGTAATTTTAGAGAATTCATCACTCCACACTGTGGTTTCCAGGCTGTCCATCCAGGTCTGGAAAATAGTAGGCGCATTGCTGTCAGCACTGTAAACGAAGTTCCACTTTTTTACCTCCTCCCAGTATTGCTGCTCTGTTTCATTCAATTCCGCGGTTTTCAGGTATCGAGTAAACAATGGCACAGCATCCGCAGCTAATGTGCTGTAAGCATTTCCCTGCAGGGTCATCATATCCTGCGGAGTTATGTTATTCATCTCACTTAAATGCTTATAAACTGAGCGTCCCCTTGGCACATAATAGTCACCGGGTATAAAATAAGGATAAGAAGAATCAACGGCACGTTGGTTGGCGCTCTGAATAAAATTATCAGGAGGGTTTAAGATATGCGGGTTTTCATTTTGAGGAATAAAGCCCTGCCAGCTATAAGTATCATCTTCGCCAGGCATCACATATAATCCCTGGTTTTTCCACCGGGCAGGAAATTTACCCTGTTGCCATATGGCTATATCTCCATTGGTAGATCCGAACACGATATTTTGTCCCGGGCAGGCAAATTCCTTAATTGCTTCCTTATAATCAGCATAATTCTTTGCCCTGTTCAGTTTAATAAGGGTCAGTGCTTCGTTGGAAGCATCATGTGCGGTCCAGCGCATAGCCAGCGCCGTATTAGAGTTTGAATCTGCAGTGGTAAAATTCCTGTCATAAGTTACAGGTCCAAATACGGTGTAAGCTACAGTATCTATTATGGGAGCTCCACCTTTTACTTTAATCTTTTCTATACGTTGTTCAGCAGGCTGCCATTGATTTTTGTACCAATATTCCTTACGTGAAGCATCCTTAAACCTAATCTGGTAATAATCCATCACATCCCTTCCGGCATTCGTCAGGCCAACGGCAATGCTGTCATTGAAGCCAATGACAATTCCAGGAACACTGGGAAATCCGACTCCATACACATTCATGCCCGGAGTGTGTAATTGCATCTCGTACCAGATGGAAGGTAGTGTCAGGCGCAGGTGAGGATCGTTACATAAAATAGGAGCACCACTTTCCGTTTTAGCACCGCTCACCACCCAGTTATTACTTCCTTTTATTTCAAATGGTTTTGGAACTTTTACGGGTTCTTTGATTGAATCTTTTGGAATGTAAAATGAATCCACATTAACAGGCAATTGGGGATGCATAGCTGGTGGATCAAAAATGGTTCCTACAGGTATAATTGGTTTTGATGAATCTGATATTTGAGGATAAAGGAGATCCATTTGTTCCTTTGAAAACAAAGACTTTTCATTGCTGAATGAGATGTCCTTTGCATACTCCTGCCCTGCCAGGTCGCTGCTCATTACCTTAAAGAACAAGGCTATCTTTAAATTACTCCAGGGTTCAGGCCTGAAGTCAAGTAATTTATACTCCACCGGCAAGTTGCTGGCTGAAAGAGAATTGATATAACTGTTCACTCCTGCTGTATAGGCATCATATACTTTTTGTGTGAAAGGATCACGGGCCACTGCTTTCAATTCATTTTCTGCACCATACACCATTCCCATTCTTCTTTGCAGCCTGTCATAATTAATGATCTGTGGATTATTTCCCAATATCTCGCTTAACCTGCCGGCTGCAGCATGTGTTTGAAATTCCATTTGGAACAACCTGTATTTTGCATGCAGGTAACCCTGCACGAAATAAACATCCTCATCATTCTCTGCAAATACATGGGGCACCAGCCGATCATCCATATACACACTTACCTTGCCTTTGAGGTTAGGAAAGTGAAGGTCTTCATTGACAGGTGCATCACAGGGTTCTGCATTTTGCCAGAAACCCTCTTGTGGACTAAGGAATTTACCCAAGGGTGGTATGGCACCCATTTTTGTATTAAGGGCAAACACCAAAGCCAGTGTCATGACTAAACCTATAATAAAAGGTATGATTCTCATAAGCAATGAATCACAGTGTCACCATCTTGTTACACCTGTGAAATATTAGGTTATATAAATTAAGATGTAAGATAGTAAAGGAAAGCCGACAATTATATAATGCTGTTTTCACATCCCTTAGTCATTCTTCCCTCCCAGCATGGGCACAAAACTAAACCTGTCAAATATTTCTTCCTTCAGGCTGCCATCTTGCTGCTTGGTGAGGCGTTTCATCACCTGCACTTCTCCCGTGCCTACAGGAATTACCATCATGCCCCCAACTTTCATTTGTTGCACCAGCTTTTGTGGTATTTCAGGAGCAGCTGCCGTAATCAAAACTTTGTCGAAAGGTGCATATGTTGGCAGCCCTTCATAACCGTCGCCATAAAAAAACTTGATATTGGGATATCTTTTTATGTAATCAAAGCGCTTATTGCTTTCAAATAATTTCTTTTGGCGCTCTATAGTATAAACCTGCACGCCCAGTTCTGCCAGCACAGAGGCCTGGTAAGCACTTCCGGTTCCAATCTCCAGCACTTTTTCAAAAGGCTTTACTTCCAACAACTGTGTTTGATAAGCCACGGTATAAGGCTGGGAAATGGTTTGTTGTTCGGCAATAGGAAACGCCTTGTCCTCGTACGCTACTTCATCAAATGCAGAATCCAGGAAGTAATGTCTCGGGATCCTTTCAATAGCCTCCAGTACTTTTTCATCCGTAATGCCCTTCGATCTCACAGTTTCCACCAACTTTTTGCGCAACCCCTTATGCCTGTACGAATCTTCAAACCTTCTCATTGGGCAAATATAATTTGATGAAGATGTCTTTCCATAAAAAGCTAAAAGAGTACTTTTATAGATGCCTGGAAATCATGTCATTCTTATTCTATTATGGATTACCTATTGTATGTTGCACAGCCTGATGGCCAGCCGTGGAATAAAAAAAAGACTTGCCCAAATTCTTGGGGCCAGGTTCAAATATTACAGGTTGTTCTATACCCTGTTTGCTTTCGTTTCCCTGGTTTTGATTCTTTACTATCAATTCACATTACCAGGTAAAAAACTGTTTGAGCCATTCATATATACATGGATGGGCGGCCTACTGATTGGCCTGGCAGGATTAGTAATCATGATCATTTGCATAAAAAAATACTTCCTGAGTCTTAGTGGCTTGTTAAGCCTGGTCAAAGAATCTAATGACCAAACCCTGATCATTTCAGGCATTCACAAATACCTGCGCCATCCGCTCTACCTCGGTACATTTGGCTTTATCTGGGGAGCATTTCTTTGTTTCCCGTTCTGGAGTCTTTTAATAGCGAATACTATTATTACCATATACACCTTGATCGCTATCAAGTTTGAGGAAGACAAGCTGGTGGCTGAATATGGAAACAGCTACATTCAATACCAGCAAAGGGTTCCAAAGCTCATCCCTTCTTTGAAATCCAGACCGGGAGGTCAGCCTTAATCAACCCCTAAATAAGGGTTTTGGCCGATTCTCATTTGCCCGGTAGGAAATTTCCCCTTTTCTTTGTGCCCTCAAACAGAATAACTGCTTTTAAAATATTAAGTCCATCCGCCTAAAAAGAGGAAGTGCTCCATAAGAGCACTTTTTAATTTTATAACATCCTCTATCGTCAATGAATCTTACAGGTTCATTTCTTTAATAATGGTTTTGATCTTATCCTTTGCTTTCTGCTGAGCTTCGGCAAACCTGTCAACCGATTCCAGTTTGGTATTTACACTGAAATAGAATTTGATCTTGGGCTCTGTACCAGATGGGCGGGCACTGATCTTACTGCCATCTTCCAGGATAAATTGCAATACGTTTGATTTAGGAAGTTCAATGGCTGATGTCTGGCCTGTCTGCAAGTCTGTTCTCACCTGCTTTTGATAATCCAGTAATTGGGTCACCTTGATGCCTCCTAATACCTTAGGGGGATTATTCCTGAAACCTTCCATCATTTGCGCTATTTCCTGCTGTCCATTCATTCCTTTCTTGGTGATGGATATCAGTTCCTCCTGGTAATAACCATATTGTTTATACAATTCCAGGAGTTTTTGAAATAATGTCTTGCCCTTACTTTTTTCATAGGCTGCCATTTCACAAAGCAGCGCCACGGCCGATACTGCGTCCTTATCTCTTATCTGTGAGCCTATCATCAAACCATAACTTTCCTCTCCCCCTATTACATAGTTTTCCTTGCCTTCTTTTTCCTTGATCAATTCTGCTATCCATTTAAACCCTGTCAGCACATTATAACATTTGACTCCCAAAGAATCAGCAATCACATCAATAAGATCGGTGGTCACTATAGTTTTAACCACCATATCATTAGCTTGTGCAATGCCCTTTTCCTTACGGCTTTCCATCATGTAATTGAATGCAAGTACTGCCGTCTGGTTGCCAATCATCAGCACCCATTTGCCATTATTATCTTTCACACCAATGCCCACCCTGTCTGCATCAGGATCTGTACCTAATAGTATATCAGCATCAATGGCCTCAGCCTTTTTCAACCCCATGCTCATAGCCTCGCTTTCTTCCGGGTTGGGAGAAACCACCGTTGGGAAGTTGCCATCGGGTGTAGCCTGCTCCTCGACTATATGCACATTTTCAAATCCAAATGCTTTCAATACAGGTGGTACCAGTTTTATACCTGTGCCATGGATAGATGTATAAACGATCTTCAGATCTTTTTGCGCTTTGATCACCTCAGGATACACACTAAGCCCTTTGACCATTTTGATATATGCTTCATCAACATCCTTTCCAACAATCTCAATGTTAGCATCTCCACCACTCCACTTCACATCTGTCACGTCATGAATCTTCTCCACTTCGGCTATCACTGCTTTGTCATGAGGGGGAACCAACTGGCCACCGTCATTCCAGTAGGCTTTATAACCATTATATTCCTTAGGATTATGCGAGGCTGTACAAACCACACCACCCTGGCAACCAAACTGGCGAATGGTAAATGAAAGTTCAGGAGTAGGCCGCAGGTCTTCAAACAAGAAAACCTTGATGCCATTGGCGGCAAATACATTCGCAGCTGTTTCGGCAAAGAATCGGCTGTTGTTGCGACTATCATGTGCTATGGCCACTTTTACCTGCTCATTGGGAAAACTTTGTTTCAGGTAATTGGCATAACCCTGGGTGGCCATGCCAACAGTGTATTTGTTCATGCGGTTGGTACCAACCCCCATCAGCCCCCGAAGACCTCCTGTACCAAATTCCAGGGTGCGGTAAAAGGCATCTGCCAGTTCATCCGATCCATTTTTTTGTAATTCTCTTATCTGGTTCTTTACATCTTCATCAAAAGCACCGTTGAGCCATTTATCTACGTTCTGTTGAATAGCAGCATCCATCGTATAGAATTTATTGGTTTATGGTTTTAATTATAATTCATTTCACTAAAAAAATGATACCTGTATTGTTCTTCTAATGAATAGAACAGAAAACCACAGGAACAGGCACCCAATTTAGTTCCCTGCGAAGTTAAGTGTACGTACATTTGAAAGGTGAGAAAATGGATCTTAACCCTTATTATTTTTACAACAATCATTACGCAGGCCCAGGACACCCTGTCATTACTTTCACCCACATCCCTCACTCTACCCAAATTCACAGAGAATGAACAAACCCCTACTTCTTCTCGCAAATGGCTGCTGGGTGCGGGCATGGCATTGACCTATGGCGGCTCTTTTATATTCTTAAATGAGGCCTGGTATAAAGGATATCCCCGTTCTTCCTTTCATACTTTTAATGATGGTGGAGAGTGGTTGCAGATGGATAAGATCGGGCATAGCTGGACGGCCTACCATAGCGCCAGGCTTAATTCTGCCCTATGGCACTGGGCTGGTTTGAACCATCAACAGTCAGTATTGGCAGGTACCGGCATTAGTCTTGGCTATATGTTGTCCATTGAGTACCTCGATGGCCGCTCTGCTGAATGGGGCTGGAGTTGGCCCGATGTGGCAGCAGACATCTTTGGAGGTTCATTGTTTGCGGCACAGGCACTCACGTGGGGGGAGCAACGTATTAGTATCAAGTTTTCTTCTTTTCAAAAACATTATGAAGCAGGGGCTATGGACACCCGTGCCAGGAACCTGTTTGGAAAGGGTGCGGCCGAGCGATTGCTGAAAGATTATAATGCTCAGACCTACTGGCTCAGTGGCAACATCAAAAGTCTTTTTAATGTGCCCTCCTTGCCCGCCTGGCTGAATATAGCGGTGGGATATGGGGCAGACGGCATGCTGGGTGGGTATGAAAATGTAGCCAGGGATAAGGAAGGAAACATTTCCTTTAACCGCCCTGATATAAAGCGTTTCCGGCAATGGTATATTGCACCAGATATTGATCTCACCAGGATAAAAACCAAAAGCAGGTTTTTACGATCTGCCTTCTTCGTGTTGAACAGTTTTAAATTTCCAGCACCCGCATTGGAATTGTCACAAGGAAAACTCCAGGCACACTGGCTTGCTTTTTAAATTGCCATCTTATCAAAACAGCCAGGCACCTGTGATGGTATCTCCCGCAGTTTCTACAGTTATATGTTCCTGCAAGGTAGTGGCCAATGAAAGCCCTGCATAATCGGTTTGAATGGGAAATAACTTATGACTACGTTCCACCAATACAAGTGTTTGTATCTTTTTGGGATGGGCAGATAAGAAAGGTTTCAAGGCATACAACATGGTTTTGCCTGTATTAGCCACATCATCCACCAGTATCACTGTTTTATTGGTAAGTGCCGTATCAGGTATAAGGCTCACCTCCATCAAATCTTTTTTATTAAGCCTTACCTGCAAATAGTTGGTTTGATGCGTCTTGAGCCTGGATAGTTCTTCTATCAGGCATTTTGCCACCACTTCTCCATTTCCTGTTATACCGGCTATGAACAACTCAGATTCGTCTGTATTCTGTTCGGCGATCTCCAGTGCCATACGTTTAATCTTCCTGTTGATGGCATCTTTGTCTAAAACACAATTCCTGTTTTGTAGAGTTTCCATTATTAGCTCCTATTTTTACAGCGCTTAAATTAGCAAATCTATATGCAGTTGGTCCAACAAATTTTATTTATTGTCCTGGTAGCAGTGGCGATCTGGCTGTTTACAAAAAAAGCAATCTTCATACGTAAGAATATCAACCTGGGCAGGGATGAAAAAATAGAACCCCATCCCGACAGGTGGAAGAATGTGCTGTTGATGGCCTTCGGTCAAAAAAGAATGTTTGACAAACCACTTGTTGCTTTTTTGCATTTTGCTGTTTATGCAGGCTTCATTATCATTAATATTGAGATACTCGAGATCATCCTGGATGGCTTATTTGGCACCCACCGGCTGTTTGCTCCTTTCCTGGGCAATGTATATTCATTTGTGATCAATTTTTTTGAGGTACTGGCTTTCCTGGTGCTTTCTGCCTGTATCATATTTCTCATCCGCAGGAATATTGTACATGTTCGGCGGCTGAACATGAAAGAACTGGATGGATGGCCCCGAAGTGATGCCAACTACATCCTTTGTTTCGAGATCGTGCTCATGACCTTATTCCTGACCATGAATGCGGCTGATAAAGCGCTGCAGCTAAAAGGATATGGGCATTACGGCGAGGTACAAACGGCTTCTTTTTGGGTATCAGGATTTATCACCCCTCTTTTTCAAAATTTGAGCGACACTTCCCTGGTTACTATTGAAAGATCTGCGTGGTGGCTGCATATTGCCGGCATCTTTGTTTTTTTAAATTACCTGCCCTATTCCAAGCATCTGCACATTCTGCTGGCATTTCCTAATACCTACTATGCCCGTTTATCGCCACAGGGCAAGATGGATAATATGCCCGAGATTCAAAGGGAAGTACTATATGCCATGCAGCCTGAAACTGTTCCAGCTGATGCGGCAACCGAAGAACATAAAAAGTTTGGTGCTAAGGACATCACTGATCTTAGCTGGAAAAATCTTTTAGATGCATATACCTGCACTGAGTGCGGACGTTGCACGGCTGCCTGCCCTGCCAACCAGACTGGCAAAAAATTATCTCCCCGAAAGATCATGATGGATACCCGCGACCGGATGGAAGAATTGGGTACACAAAGAGATAAGAACCGCCAGGATGGTGAAACTTCAAAGATCCTCCTGCATGACTATATAACTACTGAAGAATTATGGGCCTGCACCAGTTGCCAGGCTTGTGTGCAGGTATGTCCTGTTCTTATTAGTCCTTTAAGCATCATCAACCAAATGAAAAGATACCTGGCACTTGAAGAAAGCAACCAACCTTCAGAATGGAATGGCATGTACAGCAATGTGGAGAACAACTTTGCGCCATGGAAGTTCAGCCCGGACGACAGGGACGCCTGGGTGAGTGAAATGCCATCTTAAGGCATTTGGCTATAATCATCTTTGCCGGGTAAAGTTTTTGCAAGAAGCTGAATATGGGCGCTTTAGGCCATTTATACTTATTCAATTATTATGAGCTTCTTGCATATTTCATATATACTGGTTATCTTGTCGCACCGTAAAAATCCTAAACCCACATCCCTATGAACTTCTTAAGGAAGCTACTGCTGTTTACATTATACCCAAAGCTGGATAAAAAAGAGATCACAGATTTTGCTATTCTGGTATTGGTTTGCTTTATGATCGTTTTTTATAAGGTCATCAAAAGCTGAGTTTTTCCCGGAAGCTCCTCCCTCTGGTTCGTTATTATGCTCTCTTGTAGGAAGTTATCCTGATTCACAATATTAATTTAGGATGGCACAGCTATGGGCAGAAGAATGTATGGCTGTAAGACAATTGAAAAATGAATGCTTTTATATGCATAAACTTATTGGCTCTTTCCTGTATTGCCACCATCTTGCTTTCCTGTAATTATTAAATTTTAGTATATTTATTAAAATAGCCGAAATGCGAACTGCTGCTACCTGTTGCGCCCTTTTTATATTGATTGTTTCAGTCACCTCTTGCAACGATGATAACCAAAGAAGTTATTCACAGTACTATCATCCCAATCCAGGAGCCATCTTTGCCAGCAATTCACCGGTAGGTAAGGCCAGGAACCCAAAGCATGGGCAACCAGGTCACCGTTGCGATATAGCGGAAGGAGATCCCCTGCCTGTTTCAGCTTCATTGCCTGTAGCTTCCACTCCATTTCCTTCCGAAGTTGCAGCTACTGGAAACCCGGCCAAATCTACCTCACCGCTTTCTACTACGGAAAATAATTTAGCTATGACTGGTAGTTTAAATCCAGAGCATGGAAAGCCAGGGCATAGATGTGATATCCCGGTAGGTTCACCATTGAACGCAACATTGCCCAATAATAATATAACGAATGGTTTACCCGCAGTGGCCAATGGATCCGGGGCATTAAACCCTGCACATGGTCAGCCCGGACATCGTTGTGACCTTGCCGTTGGAGCACCTTTGAATTCAGCACCTGCTAAACCCGTAAATACGAATGCGGCCATCCAGGCCAGCGCTCCTTCTACCGGCAATCTTAAATTAAATCCTTCCCATGGCCAGCCAGGGCATAGGTGCGACATAGCTGTTGGTGCTCCATTAAATAGTGCACCTGCCAAAAGCAATTCCACGCCCACAGTTACCCCTACCACTCCTATTGTCGCTAAAACTTTATCGGCTGAAGATTCCTTAGCCATATGGAATGCGCTGCCAACAGACAGTACAGGGGCAAAGCTGAACCCTTCACATGGCCAACCCGGCCACGACTGTTCTATTGCCGTTGGCAAACCTTTAAAGAGCAAATCATAAATCAATTACCTCAGAGGCATGACTATCAAAAGAACTCCTGCCTGTACCTGTAGGTCTATTGAGTTATTTACTATGAACCTTCCTTATTGATCTGTTTTTTCAAAAGCCTTGTCCAGTGACCATGGGCCACTGCCTATTATGAAGAAATAGATCAGTAAACACAAGACCAATACAGAAATAATAGCTTCTGAAAATGGTTTGAGGGTTTCTGAAAACTCACCAAAAATGATGGCACCCATCAGTACGGGTATCTGGATGATGCAAGCCATGCGGGTCAGCAATCCCACTGCCAATAAAAATCCTCCCATGATGTGGGCAAAGACAATGTAATGGCCTATCAATACCAGCATGAAAGTGCTAAAAGGCATGATACCTGTCATTAAATTCATCAATTCCCCCATGTGCGTGGCAAAGCTTATCCCCCTGAAGCAAAGAAATACTCCCAGTGCTATACGTATGATGTCCAGCCATTTGGGATGGTGGTGCTCACCCCAGAATTCGAGGCGTTCTACTGCGTTCATATAGCTAAATTTTAGGTTGGAAAAAAAGAGCTGAAACAAAGCTACGTTTAATCCCTAAAACCATTACATGAGTACCGTCAGGATTCTATACTTAACACAGTTTGATCAGGTATGCTTTTGTATCTCCGTAAGCTGGTCCTCAAATTTCCTGGTCAGCTCTTCCGGGTGTTCAATATTATGGTGAGCATCTTTCTTCTTTACTATTTTATAGAGCTGGATCAATGCAGTTACCAGGAATATGCCCCCTATTATCCAATTCAGGATATTCTGGTTATTACTGATGCTTTGGGCTATAAGTTTACCGCCGAAAATAAACACACAATTACCTGCCAGGGTACCCAAACCAATACCGATAATATAGGTATTGTAATGATCGTTCCTGGGCAACAAAATATTCTTGGTGAATAAAACCGTGCTCCATCCAAACCAGAAAGGTATCTGCACCGGATTTACAGCACTCATTGTCAAGCCTAATATGTAAGGGTGCAATGATGTATTAAGGATGGGACTTTTATGTACGCCCGGGTGCATGGCTGTATAAAAGCTGGAAACAGCCAAAGCCAATACAATAAAAAGGGTCACCCATTCCAGCGCTTTTAATATCCTCTGCTGCTTGCGCACCCAATCCATAGCTACCAATGAAAGCCTTACATAAATGATCTCGGCGGTGAGCGATCCCAGGGAAAAGAACAATGCTGCCTTTACTGTTTCTGCAATGGCTATCTGCATAGCAGCAATATTTAGGGTACCCAATGGCAATGAGCCCAAAAAGCTGATCAGAAGACCCGTAAAAAAAATGCGTATCAGCTTTTGCATACAACCCTTCTTAATATTGATAATAGCATATGTTTCTTCTTACTTTGCACTGTTTATTTAAACAAGAATCTCGTTATCATAATGTTCCAATACCTTCAGATGCCGCTTGGCTTCCTTCAGGAACTGCCATCCTCTTTCAAAAGACCAATAAGGAACACCATGCTCCTTATTATAGCGTGAGATTTCAAAGAGCACTTTCCAGTGCTTTACAAATTCCCTGTTGGCCTCCCACAGGCTGTAGCCGGTATTATACACATGATTGGGCTCGGCCCCGCTGCCATTGAATTCCAGAATACTAAAGTGTTCTCCCCTTTTCAGATCTTCTATGGATCTGCATTTAATATCATACCTGCCGTAATAAAATTGGGCAGGCTTACTTAAGGCATCAAATACCTTCAGCAGGTCCTCATCAATCAGGTGCCTTAAATTGGTGAACCGTGCACCCCGGTTCAGGTTGGCTGCATGCGTTAATATATATCTTTCTCCTGCAGACAACACCCTGTCAAGCAAATCACTGTGCTTGATGCGCATCTCCTCCTGGCGGTGCCTGGCTTTGTCATGCTGCATGATCAATTCCCAAACAGTGCTGCTGCCATCACCCACGATATCCATCAGGTCTTTTTGTATAAAACCCGTGATCACTCCTTTGGACCTGTTGGGATAACGGTAATAGAACACACTTACTTCCAGCGGATAGGTTACCAATTCCTGCACGATATATTCCATAGGAATGAGCCGGTGGTATTTTTCCAATGCGGCCTCATTATCAATTTTCCTGAACAGCAATCCTTTCATGCCTACATCAGGCTTCACAATAAATGGATAGGCAAATCCATTTTCCTGGATGCGATGCCTGACCGATGAAAAAAGATCTTTGGGCTGAATGTAGATAGTCTTGGGATAACTGTGTAATGGCAACAGTTCATACATTTCTTTTTTCCCCTCACCTTCAAAGCCACCGAATGTAATAGTAGGATTAGAAGAAGAAAAGAACCAGAGCGATCCGGATCGCAGGCAATACCAGGCCCATACAGGACTGATTAAAAGATAGCGAAGGGCAAAAGGCCATAGCTCCCAGTTTGTCCATTTTTCCCAAAATCCTTTCCAATTCATAGATAGCCTTCAAAAATAAACACATATTGTTACCGGTATCTATTTTCATTACTATAAAGCTTCATAGCTTATTTTTGAACCTTAGGAAAAATTATAGCATGCAGGTAAGAACAATGGCCGAATTTTTTGCATCCGGAGAAACACCGGAGATATTATTTTGGGTGGGATGTGCCGGAAGCTTTGACCAGAGAGCCCAAAAGATAACCAAAGCCTTTGCCACCATATTGAATAAAGTAGAGATCAAGTTTGCCATTTTAGGAAAGGAAGAAATGTGCACTGGCGATCCTGCACGAAGAGCGGGTAATGAATTTCTGTTCCAGATGATGGCCTACCAGAATATTCAAACGCTTAATAATTATGGCATCAAAAAGATCGTTACCACCTGCCCTCATTGCTTCAACATTTTTAAGAATGAATACCCTGAGTTGGGTGGCACATACGAAGTAGTACATCATACCACCTTCTTACAGCAACTGATAGACGAAGGCAGGATCCGGCTGAAAGACGCCGGCAATTTCAAAGGCAGAAAGATTACCTATCATGATAGCTGCTACCTGGGCAGGGCCAATGGAGTATATGAAGCCCCCAGAAAAGTGCTGGAAGCACTGGATGTTGAACTGGTGGAGATGAAGCGTTGTGGCAAACAGGGCTTTTGTTGCGGTGCCGGTGGTGCCCAGATGTTTAAGGAAGAAGAGCCGGGTAAAACAAGGGTAAACTGGGATAGAGCCAATGAAGCCATTGACACAGGTTCTCAAATCGTGGCATCGGCTTGCCCATTTTGCAATACCATGCTCACAGATGGTGTAAAAGCAGCAGAAAAAGAAACAGATGTGAAGGTGATGGATATTGCGGAACTGGTAGCTGCTTCCTTATAACGTTTCCTGCTGTTACAATATATATAATACGAACAATATGGCAGGATATTAATTGAATCACTGTTCCATTTTTATAATTTAAGAGAACTGCTCATTTGAGTCTTTCAGTCAGGTCCATATCATTATTCCAGTTCAAGAACTACTTTCAGCAGGAGTTCCGGTTTACGGAGCGCATTGTAGGCATTTGCGGGCGCAATGGAGTTGGCAAGACCAATCTTTTAGATGCCATTCACTACCTCTGTTTCACCAAAAGCTACTTCACACGGCAGGACAGCAACAATATTCTTCAGGGACAGGAAGGCTTCCGTATTGAAGGACATCTTCAGTTAAATGATAAGCAGGAAAAAGCAGTTTGCATTTTACGGGAATCGGGTAAGAAAGAGTTTTCAGTAAACGATGAACTGTACACCAGGTTCTCAAAGCATATAGGCCGCTACCCTTGTGTTATCATCGCTCCAGACGATATTCAATTGATCATTGGTGCCAGCGAGGAAAGAAGAAAGTTTATAGACACCCTGCTTTCCCAACTGGACCACGATTACCTGCAAAGTCTGATCGATTATACCAAGATTCTCCAACAACGAAATTCCTTCCTGCGGTCCTATAATGACAGTTACACCAAGGACCTCACCGTATTGGACATACTGGATGAACAGCTCTCCAAAGAGGGAAACCATATATTCGAAAAAAGGCGGGAGTTTCTTTTAAGGTTTCTGCCCATGGTCAAGCAATTGTACAATGACATCTGCCAGCGGTATGAGGATATCAACCTGTTTTATGAAACAGAGCTGCATCATGTGAATATGGAGGACCTGCTAAAACACAATCGCCAGAAAGACCTGATGGTACAAAGAACTTCCGGGGGCATTCATAAAGACGACCTATTCTTCAAGCTTACCGACCAGGCCTTTAAAACCATTGCCTCGCAGGGCCAACGCAAAAGCCTGCTCTTTGCCCTGAAGTTGGCAGAGATGGAGATCATTAAAGAAGAAAAGCACCTGGCGCCCCTGCTACTGCTGGATGATGTATTTGAAAAGCTGGATGAAGAACGTATTTCAAACCTCTTATTAAGAGTCTGTGCAGACGAGGAAACACAGATCTTCATAACCGATACCAGTTGCCAAAGATTGCAGCAACAGCTAGAAAAACTGGGGCAACCCATACAAATGATCGAATTGTAAATTCCATCTACCTTTAATATTTCCAGGTGTTGGCTTTTCTATTTAAGACATCCCGGGTCTTTTTATAGCTGGCAGATGATATAGAGCCTGAATCCATCCATTTCAAAAAATAGCTATAAAATATGGTTCAGACATTTCAACCCCTATCTTTGCCGTCCTCAAATCCGAATCCTTCGGGAGGGGTAAAAAAATAACTTAAGACTGCAATATGAATTCTTACGTTTATCTGGTTCCCATCATGGGATTAATTGGTTTGCTCTACACCTTGTGGAAATTTGCATGGGTAAGTAAACAGGAAGCTGGTACTGACCGCATGAAAGAGATCGCCAACTACATCGCCGAAGGCGCTATGGCGTTTCTCAGGGCTGAGTGGAAGATCCTTACTTATTTTGGAATTATCGTGGCCTTATTATTAGGCTATATGGGAAGCCGAAACACTGAATCTCATTGGTTCATTGCGGTAGCCTTCCTCATTGGCGCCTTTTTCAGTGCCCTTGCAGGCTATATTGGTATGCGTGCAGCCACCAAGGCCAATGTAAGGACTGCACATGCCGCCCGCACTTCCTTATCCAAAGCACTCAATGTATCCTTCACCGGCGGTGCCGTAATGGGTATGGGTGTGGCAGGATTAGCCGTGCTGGGATTGGGAGGTTTGTTTATTGTGCTGATCAAATGGTTTGCCCCTGACGCCCTTTCTACCGGTCATGAAGTAACACGCGCCATAGAGGTACTGACAGGATTTTCCCTGGGTGCTGAAAGCATTGCGCTGTTTGCACGTGTAGGCGGTGGTATCTATACCAAGGCTGCCGATGTGGGTGCTGACCTGGTGGGTAAGGTAGAAGCAGGCATTCCGGAAGATGATCCGCGCAACCCTGCCACTATTGCCGATAACGTAGGTGATAATGTGGGTGACGTGGCTGGTATGGGTGCCGACCTTTTCGGATCTTACGTAGCTACCGTACTCGCAACTATCGTATTAGGCCATGAGGTTACTGACAATGCAGGAACTGCTCTCAACGACACATTTGCAGGATACTCTCCTATTCTTTTACCCATGCTGATTGCTGGTGTAGGAATATTATTCTCTATCATCGGGACCTTTTTTGTACGCATATCTGATAATGCCGGCATCAACACCAGCGTAGTTCAGAAAGCCCTGAACATGGGTAACTGGGGTTCTATCATTCTCACTGCCATTGCTTCTTACTTCCTGGTAAGTTTCATATTGCCTGAGGGTGATATGTACCTCCGTGGTTTTGCTTTTACCAGGACAGATGTATTCGGATCTATTGTAGTGGGCCTGGTGGTAGGTACATTAATGAGTATCATCACAGAATACTACACTGCCATGGGTAAACGCCCTGTTAGCAGCATTGTAAGGCAGTCAGGTACCGGCCATGCTACCAATGTAATTGGTGGACTGGCTGTGGGTATGGAATCAACCTTCCTGCCTATCCTGGTGCTGGCTGGTGGTATCTATGGCTCCTATGCCTTTGCAGGTTTATATGGTGTAGCCATTGCGGCTGCCGGTATGATGGCCACCACAGCTATGCAGCTGGCCATTGATGCTTTTGGACCCATAGCTGACAATGCAGGTGGTATTGCCGAAATGAGCGAACTGCCAAAAGATGTACGTGAAAAAACTGATACCCTGGATGCCGTAGGTAATACTACTGCAGCTACCGGAAAAGGCTTTGCCATTGCCTCAGCGGCTTTAACAGCCCTGGCTCTTTTTGCAGCCTACGTAGGTGTGATCAACACCAACGGCTTTAAAATGGATGGTATCAATATTTACAATGCCAAGGTATTGGCCAGCCTCTTTGTAGGCGGTATGATCCCCTTCATTTTCTCATCCCTGGCTATCCGCGCTGTTGGACAGGCAGCTATGGCCATGGTAGAGGAAGTGCGCCGCCAGTTCCGCGAAATCCCTGGAATCATGGAAGGCAAAGGCAAACCTGAATACGATAAATGTGTGGCTATTTCTACTGAAGCTTCCATCAAAAAGATGATGCTGCCCGGTGCAATCGCCATTATTTCACCATTGATCATTGGTTTCCTGCTTGGACCAGAAGCTTTAGGTGGATTCCTGGCAGGTGCTACTGTGAGCGGTGTATTGATGGGTATGTTCCAGAACAACGCAGGTGGTGCCTGGGACAATGCCAAGAAGAGCTTTGAAAAAGGCGTGGACATCAATGGCCAGAAATACTATAAAGGCTCAGATCCCCATAAGGCTTCAGTGACCGGGGATACTGTGGGTGATCCATTTAAGGATACATCAGGCCCATCCATGAACATCCTTATCAAATTGATGTCCATTGTTTCCCTGGTTATTGCCCCAACCCTGGCCTCCGTTTTCAAGGAAAAAAATAATTCTGAAACCGGTGCAGCGAATTGGAAGACTGAACAGTCTATTAAAGTAACTGCCTCAAAATCAGTAACAGCTAATACAATTCATTTAAGATAGTTCTGCTTTGTGAGAGACAAAAAAAGTTCCCCCGGTCTGCTTCGGGGGACTTTTATTTTAAACCCTTTCCATCGGAAAGGGTTTTTTATTATAAGCTACATTGGACTTTCATCCTGGGCAGGGCTTGCCTCTAAAATAGATTTTACTATTCTCAACTTAATGCAGGTTAGAAGCCGTGGTACTGATGATCTTATAGAGTTTTTCTACATCCTCCAGTTTACAGAGCTCCGTACCTGGATTTAAAGTGGCCGCTGTACCGCAGGCTACCCCATATTTCAAAGCCTCCTTCAGGTCCATTCCCCTGGACAGGCTCAGAATGACGCCGGCTACCATACTGTCGCCAGCACCCACAGTACTAAGACGCTTCACAACAGGGGGTATCACCTGTATCACCTCATCCTTAGTGATCAACCTGGCCCCTGCGGACCCCAGGGAAACCATAATGGCCTGGCAGCAGTTCCTGCTGATGATTTCTTTAGCTATTTCATCCACCGACTCGTGCGATACTTCATCCTTACCCACCAGTGAACTGAGCTCGCCCAGGTTAGGTTTTAGCAGGAAAACGCCCTTATCCACTGCCTTCTTAAGCGCTTCCCCCGATGTATCCACCACTAGCTTCGCATTCATTTTACGGGCTATATCAGCTATCCAGCCAAAGATATCAGTAGGCATTCCGGGTGGCAGACTTCCACTGGCTATAATGTATTCGGCACCGGAATTTTCTATATCCGCTAAAAGCTGGCGCCATTCCTCCTCCAGCACTTCAGAACCAGGCATACCAAAGCGGTACTGCAAGCTGGTAGATTTGTCAAAAACGATCAGGTTTTCCCGTGTATGAGATTTTGTTTCAATGGGTTGTACGGTCACCCCTTCCCTGGCCATCAGCTCATTTAAGAACTTCCCCGAATAGCCTCCGGCTGGATATATAGCCACTGCTTCACCTCCCAGCTTTTTGATAGCCCTGGCCACATTGATACCACCCCCTCCCGGCTCAAACCGGGGTTCCGAGCATTGCAGCTTTCGTTCAGGCATCAATGCCGCTATGGAAGTGCTTTTGTCAATGGTGGGGTTGAAAGTAACCGTAATGATCTTTGCCATTCCTCAAAGCTACCATAGACAAGCTTATAAATCATTTATGGAAAAACAGAACTTAAATATTGCGCCCCAGTATTCAAATATGGGGGGCATATATAACCCTCCTTTTTCAAACTTTAAGCATTTACCATTCCCTGGAACTATTATATAACATTCTTCTTCCTATCTCCTTGCAACTTACGCCCTATCTCCGCTATAGTAAAGCTATGGATACTCCGTGTCCGCACGGAGTATCCATACCGTAGATAGGGAGTAGCTATAGGGTTGCTATGCCTTAGCTATAACTGACCTCCTCTGTGTCTCACGGATTTTAGGTGAGGTAACTCAGTAAATATTGCAACATGTGCAACATTTCTTTTATATTAAAAACTTCTTTCTTTTAGAGTTGCCGCAATATTAATAAGCGTATCGATATTGATGAAGGAAAGGGAGTTAGCGGAACGAAACCGATAAGTCCCGCTGGAGAATTTCGATAATCAAACTATTGAAGCGGTAATTGATCGGGACAGGGAAACAGAGAAAAGCCAATAGGTAGTTTTTTGAATTAACATGAAGATTACATCACATTGCCATTATGTACCAACTTATGAAGATGCCATTAACCATGATTATTTTGCTGACACTGACAATTTCAGCGGCCGCACAAAGAAGAATTTCATATAGCTATGAAAAAATCAAAATGGCGCAGTATGACACTTGCCCTAAGACGGCTTACTTGACAATAAATACCAAAATCAAAAAGCAAGCTGGCAGACTAATAATTCCAGTCACTCGGAAACCTGCAAAAGTTTATATGGACGACAACGAGAACTTTCATGAGTTTGTCCTTTTGGGCGACATTAAAGGAACCGCCTTCTCCCTTGTCAAGCAAACAGACTTCAATAGCGAAGAATTCTACCTTGTTAACCGTTCTTCTGGAGCAGTTGACACACTGATTGGAAAGCCTGTATTTGCAGAGAATATGAGAGACTTTGCCTGTATCAACAATCCAGGAACAGACGAAAAGCAACAAATACAGATCTGTGAAATAAAAAACGGTTCGGTCAACACAAGGGTTTTCCTGCGTGTTAGGCAGGACGAGTTTTTAGAAGGCATTGCTTGCATTAATAAGAATTATCTTCTGGCAATGGACAACAAAGGCAATTATTGGCGATTGAACTTCAAAGTTGGTGATGAATACTGTAGTTTAAAAAGCTTTTAGTATTACTAGAGGAATATGAATATTAATGAAGAATACCTATTTTACTTCCTCGACTAAGAAGGCTGAAGTAGATTACTAAGAGAAGAACCACTTAACCATTAAAAACCAAAACTGCAATGATCAAAACATTATTCTATTGTTTCGCCCTGGCTGCATTAATAAGTTGTACTCACCAAACTGATACGAAAACTTCAACCGCGCCTGTAAATGTGGACTCATTGACAGCCCAATTTGTTGCGGGGTGGAATAACAAAGATTCAACTACAATTATTAATCTGATTGCCGGTAATGCAGTATTGCTAAATGATTCATTGGTTTATAGGGGCCATTCTGAAATAGCAAGCAACTGGATCAGTGGAGGGGTAAAGCTGGTAAGCAACCTAAAAACATCCCCTATAAGTAAAGAGAGTGATAATAGAATTGCCTTTTCCGCAGGAACCTATACTCATGACCTGACGCTCCCGGATGGACCAGTTTATAAGATAAATGGAAACTACAATTTCGCATGGACAAAACAACCAAATGACGAGTGGAAGATATCGTTCATTCATATTGAAGATCTGACCAACAGACGCTAAAGTAAATCAGGTTTCAACTTTTATGTTCAAAGGCAACAAGAGGTATCCATTTCCCCGCCTTGACTGTTAACTACTGTAAAACAATGATAGAGATTTACCCGATGCTTTTTAATTTTAATAAAGATTATAACAGCCATAGACAACCTTTTATTTAGAAATACATGAGAAAAATAATTTCATTTATGCACATATCCCTTGACGGATTTGTAGCAGGCCCGAATGGAGAAATGAACTGGATTAAAGTGGATGAAGAGATCTTTGACCATGTGGGTTTGCGTATAGGCGCAAGCGATACAGCACTATATGGACGTGTTACCTATGAAATGATGGAAGGTTACTGGCCCACTGCCGGAGATCAGCCAGATGCCAGCAAACACGATATTGAACATTCCAGGTGGTATAAGAATGCACACAAACTAGTACTCTCCCGTTCAATGCAAGGTGCAGATTTGCCCAATACCACCATTATCAGCGATAACCTTGCGGAAAGGTTCAAGGAAATCAAAGAATCAGGTAATAGCAACAACAATGAGATCCTGCTTTTTGGTAGCCCTACTGCCACCCATTCATTAATGGATCTTGGCTTGATTGACGGCTATTGGCTTTTTGTAAATCCCATCATCCTGGGACAGGGAATTTCATTATTTGCAGGCAACAAAGACCAGGTAAAATTACAGCTCCTGGACTCTAAAAAGTTTACCAGTGGTGTCACTGCCTTGAATTATATCGTCGAGAGATAATGGCATGTTCAGTGATATGAAGCCTACAGTTATAATAAACAAAATAGGCATCAAACGGTCGAAAACAGTTTCTTTTGTTTTAAGGAATTTTAGGTTTAGGCCAATGTAATTTACCGCTCATCCTTAAAATCTGTTAATAAATATTAAATATGCTTGCCCTATTTCTATTATACGAAAATGGTCGTATATTCGTCAGGTAAAAGCTTTTTATATGGCGTCTAAATATGTGAAACCTACAGAAAGTGAATTGGAGATACTGAATATCCTTTGGCATAAGGACGTAGCTACCGTGCGCGAGGTACATGAAGAGCTGGCCAAATCGAAGGATGTGGGTTATACTACCACCCTTAAGCTCATGCAGATCATGCATGAAAAGGGGCTAGTAAAGAGAGATGAGTCCATGAGGACGCACGTCTATCAACCTGCGGTAAACAGGGAGAAGACACAAAAACACCTTTTAAATAAAATGATTGATTCCCTTTTTGGGGGCTCGTCAACTCAATTAGTTTTGCAGGCACTGGGTAGCGGAGAGCAAAAAGTTTCCGCTGAGGAGTTGGACAAGATTCAGACTCTTATTGACAACCTGAAAAAACAGTAAACCATGGCCGATTGGAGCCAGTCCCATTTCCTGCAATCGCTGGGATGGGCCACCCTTAATAGTTTTTGGCAAATGGCATTGCTCTGGTGTCTTTTCCTGGGCATCAGTCATGTGTTTCGCCTCAATTCACACAAAAAGTACCAGCTTTCTGTAATCTCTATTATTACCGGCTTTTTATGGTTCATTGCCAGTTTTGTATTGTTTTATACCAGCAATCCAGTATCCACCATTGTTTTCTTCAATCAAAGCATCCCGGAGACTGATGGCATTCTGAATATCTTCCTGATATCAGCTTCTGTAGCCTATCTCAGCCTGCTGGCATTACCCACCTGGCGGCTGTACAAGAATTACCAATTTGTTCAGCACATCAAAAAAGAAGGTCTGGCTAAAGCAGAACTTTCCTACCGGCTATTTGTACAAAAGATATCCGGGCAGTTAGGCATAGGCAAAAAGGTGAAGGTGTATGTTTCCAGTATTGCCAGGTCACCCCTAACCATAGGCTACCTAAAACCTATCATATTATTACCCATTGCCAGCCTGAACAGCTTAACGGTTCAGCAAGTGGAGGCAGTATTGCTTCATGAGCTGTCACATATCAAACGCTATGATTACCTGGTGAACCTGGTGATCAGCATCATTCATACGGTATTGTATTTCAACCCATTTGTCAAACTATTCATGCAGCACATTGAAACGGAAAGAGAGAACTGCTGTGATGAACTGGTGTTGCAATTCGGGTATGATAAAGTAAGCTATGCATCGGCCTTGCTTACGTTGGAAAAAGTGGCTAGTGCCAAACACCTATTAGCAATTGGAGCAACCGGGAAGAATTCCTTATTGAACAGAATAGAAAAAATTGTAGGTATGGAAAAGAAAAAAAGATTTCAGTTCAGACAACTGGCCGGAATACTGGCAGCCCTGTTCTGTATTATAGCTTTGAATTCCGTACTGATCATCAAGGAAAAGAAAAGGCAGGGCAATTATGCTTTTGCCTATAACACCGTGGCCAATCCATTTGCCATGTTTAGTACAGAAGATGAAACAGCATCTGGGGCTGAATCCATTTCACCTGTACCGGTGTTACCTTCAAGAGCTACAGTGGCTCTTCAAACACCAAAGACAGAAAAGGTAGAGATGGACCAGCCATCAACTTTGGATGTGCCTGCAACAACATCTATGGATAACCAGGCATCAGATTTTGTGCAGGTGGCACAGGATGATGTGGATGCTTCATTGACACAGGAGCAAAAGAAACAGGTAGCTACTACTGTTGATGCCACTAAAAAAGTGATGAAGACCTTGCAGTGGAAAGAGGTTGAAACGCAAATAGCTGATGCCATGACCATGAAAGAAAAAGCTTTGGCGCAGCAGCAATACAACAAGGAGCTGGACAAGATCAATTGGCAGAATGTTGAAAACAACCTGAAGGCTCAATACGAAAAGATTGACTGGTCAAGGATCAATACCAACCTTGATAATGCGATGACCATGATACAGCTGGACAGCATGCAAACCAATTGCGATATGATCTTATCTCAGTTGAATAAGGTTGAATCAGAAATAGCCCAGTCACAGGTAACTTCCTGCAGCCCAATTCCTGACGGTAGCCTGGCAGCGATCAGGGATGCAAAGGTCAATATCAAGGTAAAACTGGATAAGATCAAGGCCTTGAAGTCTGATAAGAAAGTGATCCGCCTGTAATTTCCCTGGGATATTACCTATTTTCTTTCACCACCATTACCAAACATTTCTTGGGCAGGTATCTCCATAGCGGTTACCAATTAAAAAGCCAATGATGATCTCGTGGGTGCCTTTACTCACCGTGTTCAGTGCAGTTTCAGTGAAATCGTAGGCATACCCGATATTGAAAGTATTGGCTGCGTTCAATCCCAACATAGCTGAATAACCATCTTTGAACCTGTAGTTCCCTCCTACCCAAAAAAGGTCCTGGTATTGCAGTTTCAGGTTCACATCCAATTGAGGATCCAGGGGAGATACATATTTCATCATGACGGAAGGGATGGCATTGACATCTTCATTGATCAAGAACCTGAGGCCTCCTGTAGCAAACAAGTGTGGGACTATTTTGAAACCCAAGGTATCATCTGTAAAAGATACCTTTTGAGGAATGACCTGCTGCGCACTTAATCCAACAAAATAATCGGCAGCATAGATCCAGATACCCGCAGAAAGATCGGGCCTGATGCGGTAAATATCTGAAGTAGTACCCTGTGCCGGGTCGCCTGGATCATTATTGGCATAAGTGGATTTGCTTCCATCGCGATTGATGCTTTGAATACCGGCAGCAAAGCCTGCCGCTATATTGGTACGGGCAGATAATCCAAGGTGATAAGCATAGGAAATGTTAGCGGAAAAACGGTTATACAATCCTGTTTTATCATTCATGATAGAAAAGCCTATTCCATGATGCGGTTCAGAAGCTGTGTAGTTAGACCAGTAATTAGTGCCCCTGGGATTTTCACCGGGAATACTATAGGATGTAGCACTGGTTTTATAATCTTTTTTCCCAATAGGCATATGAAGGGTTAAATACATGGTACGGGGCGCGCCATCCAGTCCTACCCACTGGTCTCTCCCACTTATCTTCACATCGGTATAGTTCTCTATACCAGATAGTGCGGGATTAAGGATGTAATTGTTCAGGATATACTGTGTATAATGAGGCCGTTGCTGGCTGTATCCAATAAATGACCAGGCAACAAGAAAGGATAATATGAATAATGAACGCCTCATTCTGTTAACGGATAATATCTACAAAACCTTTCATAGGTTGCCTGCCATTTTTAGGAGCAATGATATAATAATAGGTGCCTGCCGGTAAAGGGTTTCCCTTGAATGTGCCATCCCACGGCTTATTGTATCCTATGGTTTTAAAAACGGGTTGACCGTAACGGTTGAATATTTCCACTGTAGCGCCAGGATAACTTTCCAGGTATTTTATCTCCCACCTATCGTGAATGCCATCCCCGTTTGGAGAAAATGTATTGGGGATCAGGGGCATTTTTAATATAGTCACTTTTACCTTGTCGGAATCACTACAAAGGTCTGCAGAAGTTCCCACCAGGGTATATTCTATATCTACCAGTGTGGTAGTGGTTGGTTGTGCAATAGAAGTATTATTTAATCCCTGCACCGGCCACCAGGAATAATTAACAGCATTGCCAGTACCAGATCCTAACAATACCACGCTGCCTCCTTCCAGGAGCACCCTGTCGGGACCTGCATTGATCACCGGGATAGGTGAAATTTTGATGGTTTGTTCAGCATGGTTCTCACACCCATTAACAGCCGAAAAAGTATAGGTCAATATATGTTCGCCTACGCCTGCAGCACCAGGATCAAATAACCCTTGCGGAGTGATTCCTTTGCCAGAAAATACACCAGTGCCCGGCAGGCCGTTCAAAACCTGGACAGCACTAATATTGAATGGTTTTATATTGGCACAAACCGGTGATATGGGTTCGAAATTTAACTGTGGTGAAGCCTTAAGTTGAATAACCTGGGTGTATACATTACTACAATTTTCTCCTGACCATGCCACCACCCTGATCTCCATTTCTTTTGATACCGGGCTAAAAAACTCAGGATATTTATGAGTGAATTGTGCACCGGGCTCAGGGTAAGAAATTGATTCTATTTCGGAAGGCGTATTAATATGATCCCAATAAATATCCAGTTTAACAATTTTACCTACATCCACACTGGAATTATTGGTAATTGTTATCAATTGATTACTGCAAGCTTCTGAACCATTTCCTATAGTTATAGCTGCTTTAGGCTGCGTGCCATTTATAAAAAATGCCTGGGTAGTGTCAGCGGTGCAACCATCAGCCGATGTTACAGAAAGGGAAACATTATAAGAACCTACTTTAGTGAATTTATGCTGTGGATCTTTCAAAGTAGAAGTATTGGGATTAGATGAACTGGCATTGGCGTCGCCAAAGTTCCAGGCATAAGTAAAACTACTTTGTGAGCCATCAGCAATAGTACTGCTGTCCTTGAATTGAGAAAAAGGATCGGTAAGACAGTTGCCAGGCATGGAAAATAGTGCTACCGGTAATGGATGCACCATAATATCCCTGCTGTATAATGCACTGGAACAACCCTTATCTGTTTTCACCTGGAGGCTTACTGAATATTTTTTTTCCTGGTTAAATGTATGCGTGACCGCTTCACCGCTGGTCTTATTAATACTTGTTCCATCTCCCATGTCCCATTTCCATTCCGTAATAGTACCTGCATTAGCCTTTGAAGCATCTGTAAAACTTATTCCTTTTCCTGCACAAAATGGAGAAGCAACATTAAATGCTGCTGTAGGCACAGCGTTTACAGTAATAGTATGTATGGCAGTATCAGATATACAGCCAGCAGCTGAAGTGACTACCAGCTTAACTTTGTAGGATCCTGCAACGCTATACAAATGCACGGGAGTGGGATCAGCTGAAACTGTTCCATCTCCGAAGTCCCATTTCCAAATGACTATACTACTTGCCTGTGCTGAAGAAGCATCTTTTGGGTTGACGTCAACTCCCAGGCAAATCTCTGCAGGCAGGGAAAAGACTGCTTTTGGCTGGGCAAAAATGTTATTGACTGCCTTTGTAATACTATCACGACATCCCGCAACGGAAATCACTTTCAATTCTACAGCAAATGGACCAACGGATGTAAAGGAGTGGCCAGGAAATGCTTGCGTGGAATTTCCACCATCTCCGAAATTCCATAGGTATTTAAGTGTTCCCTGTGATCCATCACTAATGCTAGAATTGTTAGAGAATGAAATAGTGCCTGAAGGAAGACAGGCCTTATCAAATTCAAATGCCGCAACCGGCGAGGCTGAAACCGTAAGAGTCTTAATGAATTCTGTGCTTTGGCATCCACCGGCCATTTCTACTTTTAATGAAACAGTATAGGTTCCTCCTTTGGAATAGGTATGCAACTGCGGTCCATTGGAAGTAGCCACTACAACCGGGCTGCCATCTCCAAAATTCCAATACCATTTTACTATACTCATAGAACCGCTTACAGATGAATCCAGGAACCTTATAGGCTTCCCTATACAAAAAGGACTCTCTATTCCAAACTTCGCCACAGGCGGTGTGGATATGATGACGCGGTTGCTGGCAGTATCAGAAACGCAACCAATATCAGTAATGATAGCATGTACAACATTGTATGAGCCGGGAGTAGTAAATAAATGCGCAGGATTTTGGATATCAGATACACCCCCATCATTGAAATCCCAAAGCCACATGGCCACCGGGCGCCCATTTCCATTGGAAAGATCTGTAAAACGTACACTGTCGGATAAACACCCATTTGAGTTGAGACTAAATGTGGCTGAGGGGCGTTCAAAAACCTGCAGGTCATAATTGATTTCCTGTTCACCGCTGCATCCATCCGGCGTTGGATTTTGAGCTAATACTTTTATAGGATACGTACCGATGGCAGGCAGGCTAAATACCGTTGGCAATTGATACCGGAACAATTGCTTGCCATTCAGGATCCAGGAAGAGTCATAGGTTGGTGAATTCACAGTAATGTCAGGAATCAATCCATTAAAAAGCCATTTTATCTGTGTAGGCTGGTAAGGAAAGGTCATTGACAGGTAAAAGGGAGAATTCCTGCAGGTACCAGGGAAATTTACAGTGCCAAATAAATTACGGACAGATACAAACTGGTAAAGGTCCTTAACATTGGCACCGGCGGAATAGCCATAACTTTCAGCATTGGCATACCCATAGGCGAGGGCATTGAAGCCGGAATCGGATGAGATGCGATGATAGCCCTGGTTCACATTGGCCAGGTACAGGTAAGAATAAGTTGGGTCTGAAGGATGAACAGTCCACAAAGATGGAGCAACCTTTACGCCATCTAATTGGAAAGAGGATATGCTGGTCCCTCCATTTTTCATTATCACATGTATATGATGCTGATGGGGATATTGAGTGGTAGAAGCAGCAAAGAGATTTGAATTGACCAGGGTAACATCATTAATATTTTGTTCAACCGGGTTCAGAATGATCATGTCAGGATCATAAGGGGCAAAGCTGCTATTGCCATCACATCCCTGGGTAGTGAAATATTGAGCTACCGAAACCGGCTTATCAGACACAATCTCGTTTGGCCTGTCATTAAAAAACTCGTAGTACGTATTATTGACAAAAGAGGATGAAGGAACTAAGGTGCCATTTACATAAACAGAAGCCGAAGGGTCAGCTTTTATGATCCTATAATAATTATTGGGGTTATTCTTACTGGGAACTGTAAGGTACTTTTTGCCCCAGGTTCCTGTTGGATACAACTGCTGGTATAGATTATCAGAACTATTAAAGGGACAGTTAGAGGCAGGGATCCGGATCTTTCCACTTCCAGAAAAAACCGCTATACGTTTACAACCGCCTGTGCCGCTTGCTATAGACCTGATCCTGGATCCAGTAAGGTCTACACCGCTGACATCCGGGGTGTATCCCAGCACCTGGTAGATCTGCCCTTTATTTAAATTGACTGAGTAGGTAGTATTGGCCTTCCACCCATTTTTGGTATCAGCTGAAGGCGTTATTTCAACTGTTGTATTGTCTTCAACAGCTATAATGGTAAAAAAAGAATTGGAGTTGAGTTCATTGGATTCCTGGGTAAAATTGACAGAATAATATTCTTTACCCAACACATTAACCGGCAGGCAAAGGGTAGCACCGCTGGCAGCACTCCGGGTTATATATGAATAAACTACCAAGGGTTTTTCGCTGGTAACCCTGATAGCCCGGTTGTTAAACATCCCCTCATCATTGATGAAATATTGATTGGGAATAGTTACACTGATCACTTCGCCGGCACGGATGGTACCAGTTTGGATAATGGGACCACCAAAAACTTCAACTTTAAAATTGGTAAGCACATCCGAACTAAGGTAAATGGTCATGTCAGGACTTTCTCCTCCTAACATGCCAACATGATAAGAATAGGATAACCAGAATTCTTTTCCCCTGTTAGAAAAATCCTGCCCTTTTGAAATAAGAGAAAATATTAATATAAAAATGGAAGAGGTAAATAGTTTCGATCTCATCAGTTAGTATCAAGGGAGAAAAACGTGGTTACTGCAATTTACAAAAAGGATGGCTAGTTTTTACAGCCAGGTGAGAGGCTTCCACATGCAATTATGTTCAACTGCTATTATGTCATAATTGTCTGACCATTTTATTGGAGCCTGAAGAAGGATTATTAAACACTTTATTCTACACAAACGGTAAAAATATAAATCACCATAGCACCTCTAATTATTCGATTTAATGGCCTCAGAAAGCTGCAGGTCATTTGATTCAACTATTGGATTTAAGCAGCTAGAATACGATTTTTTAAGGTTTACCTTTAATGTGGAAAACGATAATAGTAAAATATACTGTTATACACCATTATTAATGTAATTTTAATTCAATTAATTATTGTTACTGATTGATTATCAATATTATTATAAGTATAAATTAACTTTGTTGATATTAGAGTATATAAGCAGAAATAATATTTTAGTGTTTGTATTAAAATGTAAATTTTTAATTTAGTTGAAACAGATAAAGAACTAATAATTAATTTAATGTGATTTTAAATATTACTAATAATAATGGTATTAACTTAATACATTACTTTTCAACTATATCCTACAACTATTAGCATTGATTTTTATTCACATTTGCGTATTTCTTACAAGCACGATATTTGCCATTATACAAGTATGCAATGGAAGATTATTATACCATCTCTCCTCCTCTCGCTTGGGATAGCTTCAGGTTGTAAGGAGGTAAAAGACCCTGAATTCAGAAAAGTTGATGAGTTTGGGCTGAGGAATTTAAGCCTGGTTGAAGCCACTGTTGGTTTTAATGTTACCTATTATAACCCTAATGATTTTGGAGTAACCGTCAAAGAGGCAGAAGCAGATATTTTTATTGACAGCACTTACATGGGCAAATTTGTGCAGGATACAGCTATTGAAGTAAGAAAGCAATCTGACTTTACTATACCATTTTCTGGTACCATCCCTCTTCGAAAAGCCATGGAATTGAACCTGGAATCTTTATCTCAACGGGATATTTTATTAAAAGCAGATGGTAATGTAAAAGTGGGTAAGGCCGGAATTTACGTTAGCAGGCCTATTCATTACCAGGGATTGCACCGCCTGGATGAAATACAATTCAATAAAAAAACCCCTTAAAAAGGGGTTTAAAATCAATTTATTGACCAGGTTTAGTGTTTAGGCATCCCTCCACCGTCTTCTGGCTTTTTGCAGCATTTTGGTAATGCTTTATAAGATTCAGGATTGGCCTTTACTTCATTGGCATCATAACCTGCATTGGCTATGGCAGCTTTCAGCACCTCCTCATTGGTCCTGTCCGTTAGATATTTTACAGTGGTTTCTTTCCTTTTGTAATTCACATTCACAAACGTTACACCGTCATACCTTTTTAAATATTCTTCTATCTTTTTCTTACACATTTCGCATTGCACTGTGGGAGTACTCAACTTCACCGTCTGTGAAGCCTTTGTTTGGGCGAACAATCCCAAACTGGCAAACATGGCAACAAAAGAAAGGGCCAGCAATTTTTTCATAGTAGTTTATTTGAATACCAATTTAGGAAACTCCTTTCCAGTTTGCGGGATCTGACCTCCATTTTAACAAAACCTCTTCTTCTGAAGGATGTATAATGCCCTTTTTAAGTGCTAACTGCAACAGGTTAGGGTAATCTGTCAGTGATATCAGTGGGACATTTGCCTGCTCAAAGGCCTCCGCAGCCTGCTGAAAACGATAATGGAATATGGATACCATTCCCAGTACCTCCACGTTATTCTGCTTTAAAACATCAACTACCTGCAGGCTGCTTTTGCCTGTAGAGACCAGGTCTTCCACCACTATGATCTTTTGACCAGGGGCATATTGACCCTCAATCTGGTTGCCCAACCCATGTTCTTTAGGCTTGGGGCGTACATAAATAAAGGGCAGTTTGAGCTGATCGGCCACCATGGCTCCCCAGGCAATACCTGCCGTAGCTACACCAGCTATCACTTCTGCATCTGGAAATTTCTCAAATATTACATTACATAGTTCACTTTTGATATAATCACGAGTAAAAGGAAGCGATAAAATCTTCCGGTTATCGCAATAAATCGGGCTTTTCCATCCACTGGCCCAGGTAAAAGGTACCTTTGGGTTCAATCGCACCGCGTCTGCCTGCAAAAGTTTCTCAGCCGTTACAATAGAATCTGTCATACGGCGAAGATAAAAAACTAGCTCTAAGCCTCTCATTGCTTATTGCACATTCATAATTTATTTGAACCAGTTAATTACCAGCAAAAGGTTCCTGCTTAACTTAGCTTATGCACCAGGCTATCTACTTTAATAATAAACCGCTTTATCTTGTTAATGAGATCAGTCCTGATATAGAAGAATTTCTGCACCATGAGGAGACCGTCTTCATTGACGAATTTAACCTGCATACAGTAAAGGCCATGATACATGAAATGGAGCAACCACAGATCCTTAGAGGGGTATTTCTGCACCATGATATTGATGCCGTTTTAAAGGCTTTTAAGAAAAAACTGCACCTGATACAGGCCGCAGGAGGATTTGTATATACAAAGAACCTGGAACTGCTGATGATCTTCAGAAGAGGTAAATGGGACCTCCCTAAAGGAAAGCTGGATGAGGGGGAAGATCTGGCTACCTGTGCGATTCGGGAAGTAAAAGAAGAAACAGGATTGGACCAATTAGAGATGGATAAACCCCTGTCCGTTACTTATCATACTTATCACCAGTATGGTGAACATATCATCAAGGAATCACATTGGTACCTGATTAAATGTGCCAAACAGGAAAACTTTAAACCTCAGACCGAAGAAGATATTGAAAAGTGTGAATGGGTATCCATCAATGCCCTGGGTCCCTATCTGGATAACACCCATGCCTCTATCAGGGAAGTAGTGCATGCAGGGATAAAACAATTGAGTCCTTCCACTCATGCTTAAGTGAAAAGAAGTTTTGGATCGGACTGCCGGATGGTTTTCAGCACCACATCAGGAACAAATTGCGATACATCACCACCATAGCGCAAAACATCTCTTACAAGTGTAGAGGCTACAGAGGTATATTTTGGTAGACAGGTCAGGAATACAGTTTCTATATTTTCATCAAGGCTACGATTCATATCTGCAATAGCCTTTTCATATTCAAAATCGTTCACATACCGTATGCCCCTGATAATATAATTAGCCTTGATCCTCAGGCAACAATCAACTGTAAGACCTTCATAGATCACTGATTCAATCTTAGGCTCGTTTTTAAAGATCTCTTCCAGCCAGTGCACCCGTTGCTCAGCAGAGAACATGGGCTTTTTATTGGAATTAATACCTATACCAATATAAAGTTTATCAAATAAGGGAACCGAGCGTTCTATGATGTCCAGATGCCCGAAAGTAACAGGATCAAAGGTGCCCGGGAATAAAGCTATACGCATGTATTAAAATTATAAGCAAGTTAAGATGAATTGCGATCACCGGCCAGCAGGTACAATGC
>JAEZLJ010000041.1 GCA_023415275.1 Bacteroidota bacterium | reverse complement strand
ACACACTATGTACCGGGGCTTTTCTTTGGGGCTTTTCGTCTACTCCGCTTTATGTTGTGTGCTGTTTATAGGAAACGTCAGCATTCTCCTGTCCAGGTAAAATACTCGATTGCTTCATCGCTCTCTTTCTCTAACAATGTGCTCACAATGTCTTTACTCCAAGAATAACCTTCAAGGCTGCTATGCGTGAAAACCAGCTTATTTGTGAAAATGTCTTGTAAGTATTCGGTTAAAGCTTGGGTTTGTTCATCAATTTCTTCACCATAAAAACTAAGGTGTGTATGTGTTCCAGAAGTTTGCTCTGGGTCATCCATTCCGATTGTGATTTCCTTGTCATATGTTGCAATCCAAACCGAAAACTTTCCAGTGGGGCTGGTCAAACTACAATCAAACGATTGGTCGTCGTGATACTTTATATTTTCCAGAAATAAAGGATGGTTCTCTAAGAGGTACTGGTAGATATGATTGGAGAAAGTCGCTTGGTCCATATTGAAGACTGTTTGCAATAGCACACAACGCCAAGGGCTTTTAGCAGTATGGGCATTTGAAATACTGCCGTTTCACCCTTATTCAAAAGCAAAATAGGTATTCTTCTGTTCAAAACATATTCTGAAGCCCATATTGCGAAAAGACCCTGTTGTGTGCACCTTAGATACGCAAATTATTCTTTTGTTTTTAATTCATTTTTGAAAACCTTAGCAATTCTATTAGCTGTTTTGATTTTAATACCTGTCTCTTTTAATAGGCAGACAAGTTGAATAAAATTGCGCTGAAATTCCCTTTCTTGATCTTTATTTGAAAACCCACCAACTTCCCAAACAGCACCCGAACCTCCCCAAATATCAACTGTCTTTAAGGTTATCAAAAATTTTGAAATATCATCTTGTTGTAAATAATTAAGTGGTTTCTTGATAGCCTCAGCTTGGACTAGGAAACCATTATCCTTTAAAAGATCATATATGTTTGTCAAATTTGAGATAAGGGCTTTTCTATTACTTATTTGAACTTCTTTTTTTCTAAATAGACCAAACATATAATTTGAGTATTGAAAACTATTTTGAGCTTTCAGGTTGCGCACAACGAGCAGGGCTTATCGAAGTACAGGTAGTCTGTGTTCCATTTGTTTATTCCCTGTTCGAATGTAAAATAGAAAATTATTGTTGATTACCTATTCTTTCCCCTGTATTTTGATAAGCTGATGTAAGACGAAGTCGTAGGTCAACCCCTTGCCACCTTTTGGCTTTTCATTTGAACAACTCATTTTGTAAATCCCTGATTTACGAAGTGAGTTGTTTCACCAGCATTTGACAATTTTTACTGCCAGGTATAGGAACAAGACCTGTCTGCAAGGATCTTGCAATCAGCTATTGACAATGCCGAAAAAAGCGGCTAACTTTAGTGAGCTGCGTCGAAGGCTCTGATAAGTGAACTCCCTTCGCCTCCGCCAGCTGCTCACCAACACCTATGACATATGCTCATTTCAATCAGTTCGCACTTTCAGCACTTAGATATCCAACAGAACTGATCTTCGGAAAACTGTGACACAGAGGCGGGCGACGATTTCGTCTATACAGTTATTATTCGAAATACCTGTTTTCAATCAAATATATAAGAAATGTCGCAGATAAGATAATTACCAGTCATTTGCAGTTGCGCTTTTATGTTGTTCAACAAACAAACGCAACCCATTTTGCTAAACCAACAACATAAAAACGCAAGAATTTTACCAGTTCAACTTGTCCAAGGGACTTTGAATACTCTCAATTTTTAATTTGCTCACATGTGTATAAAGCATTGTAGTTTTAAGATTACTATGCCCTAAAAAGCTTTGTATATATCGAATATCTGTACCCCCTTCCAGCAAATGTGTGGCATAACTATGGCGCAAAAGGTGTATGCTTCCCTTTTTTTGTATGCCTGCAGCTTTTTTGGCCTGGGCAAGAATCATTTGTGCGCTCCTTGTACTATAAGACTTCCCATATTCTCCTTCAAAAAGATATTCCTTTGGTCGATATTCCTTGAAATATAATCTAAGGGTTTCCAATAGCCTTCTGGAAAGAGGAACCATCCTGTCCTTTTTGCCTTTGCCTTCACGGATGTGAAGCATCATTCTTTTAGAATCAATGTCACTTATCTTAAGCGCTACCAATTCACTTACCCTTAACCCGGCACTATAAGAAGTCATTAAAACAGCTTTATGTTTTAAATTGGGTGTTCTCTTAATAAGAGATACCACCTCTTCTTCAGCCAGGATATCCGGAAGCTTTTGCGCCTTTTTAGGCCTTGGAAGATCATAAAACTCGGAAGCCCTTCCTTCTACCCTTTCAAAGTAAAACTTTATAGCGTTCACCATAGTATGCATGGTACTATCGGTATATCCTTTTTCTTTGATCAACCATAATAAAAAAGAATGGATATGTTTTTTATCCAAACCAGTTACAGGTACCGTATTTAATAACCTTAGTAAATAATGAAAACTATTACTGTAGGTCGTAATTGTTCTTTCACTATATCCTTTAAGTTGTAAAAGGGAGCGGTATTTATTGAAAGCTTCTAAATTCTCTTTACTTAGTGGATGCCTGATCAATATTTGTGCAGTCGCTTTAGGCAGTTGTTTCTTTTGTATATGGGTTTGAATTGCTTTTTTCTGCTCCAGGTATTTTCTCAGCGGCTCCACATCTAATGCGGCTAAATGATGAAATGTTGACTTTATCTTTTCATAGTTTTCCCGGGTAAGTGGTAAATACCAACAATTCTTCTCTCCACACCATCTTACACCCTTCAATTTCCTGATTTCCATTTCTAGCTCTTTTGCCTTATAAACAAGGGCAATGGATTCCTGTGCTCTGTAATGTAGCGGACAAAGTGTAAGCCTGGCAGCATACAATAGGTTTTTGGGTGAAGCAATAAGATAAAAAAAATCTAACCGGTTTCCAAAAGCCAGGTTCAAACGTCAGGATTTTGGCTATAAATCAATATCCCATTAGTCATCACAGCCCAAAACTTCTATATGCCCCGATCATACACCACCCGTACCATAATACCAATATACTTAGTAATATTAAGTTACACTAAAACTTTTCCCTTCCAGATCCCCCCTCAATCCTCCTATCCTACTTCAACGCCTCTGTGCCATGTCTGAGCCGTGTCTGTACCGTGTCTATGCCATGTCTTCAAAAAGCCGGTACAGACACCCTATAGACCTATTGGCGACCTTTGATGTGGATTGTGTAATTCCAAAATAGGTTGACACTTTTTAATGTTGTGCCAATAAAAGTTGTCACCCTGACAGGTATTCCATTTTAGGTTTACACGATATTCCAGAATGAGTTTACAGTAGTTAAATATTAAGTTAGATAATTTTGTTCAGCAAGCAAAGCAGACTGCAGCTCTGCTGGGGAGCATCTGCAGAAGGAATAGCTTGCCCGATAGCATAGTACCAGTCTTCTTACGGAGGTTGGTACTTTTTTATTATGCATTCGGTAAATGCCTCATAAAACCCAATAGTCTTTACCTTTTTAAAGCTGATTACCATCTTCTTATAAGTTTACCGCTTCTTTGATGCGCCACTTCAGGTGTTAATCTATTGATGCTTTTGTGTTCCCGCTCTTTATTATACATTTCAATTGTAATACGCGTTTGTTCCTTTGCTTCTGCATAAGTTGTAAACAGATCATCCAGGCCCATTTCATTCTTCAATATTCCATTTACCCTTTCAGCCACTGGATTTTCGTAAGGATTGCCCTTAGCAGCCATACTCAGGTCAATGGGTTTATTGTGGAGGGCCGCTTCGTACGCAGGACAGCCGTATTGGATCCCGCGGTCGGAGTGATGAATAAGCCTTGTCCCCTCTATCTGCACCCATTGATCCAAAGCCATGTTCAGAGCTACAACAGCACTTTGTGCTTTGAGATCTAAAGACAGATTGTAACCAATGATCTTTTTAGAATACAAATCCGTTATCAGAAACAAGAAGGCAAACCTGTTAAGCAGTGACAAATAAGTAATATCCGCTACCCATACCAGGCCTGGATTTAAGAGCTCTAAACCTAATATCCGGTTGGGATAAACCTTGTAGCCATGGTCAGAGTTAGTGGTCTTTGCCCTACGCTTGCGTATATGAACCTGGAGGCCATATCGATTAAGCAATTTGTCTAAGGAGTGTCTACCCATCTTTATACCCATTGTTTCCATTTGAGGTTTTAATCTTGAGTAATAGCTTCTCAGTTCCCATCCTTCTCCACTGCTTTACTTGCCTGATCTCTTCGACCATTTGCAGGATGATCTCCTGGTGAAGAATTAGTTTTTCCTGTTGCTTAACTTTTTTGTAATAAGCTTGCCTGCTTACACCAAACAGCTTGCATATCACGGCAAGACTCTCTGATATGCAATACTGGGTTTTTAGCACTATGGCTGTTTGGTGCCAGAGTTTTTTCTTATTGATATACTATAGGTAGTCTCTGCAAGATCAATAAGAGCATTGAGAGCCGTATTGGTTAAAATGGCCGCATTTAATGACTTCTTTAATTGCTGTATTTGCTCGGATGTTGATATCCATAGCAACAGTTGGGGAGGACTGATGTACCATGACGATAGCATTTTGATCCCGAAGTTCATTACCAAATTGCCTAACCCATTCACCAATAGTCTGTTTGCGTTTAATATTAAAATATGTTGCTGCCTCCAGGTAGGTCCAGTTCTTCTCGTAAAGCGTTTTAACTACATGAATTTTAAAAGCAGAGCTCCAAATGAGCCTTTTTCCCCTTTGCTTTATTTTCCTTTCCATA
>JAEZLJ010000016.1 GCA_023415275.1 Bacteroidota bacterium | reverse complement strand
ATCACGCAGTATCCATGCCTTTCCTATACCGGAGATAGGGAGTAGATAGGAAGGAAGCTGGCAGGAGTTTGGTGGATAGTAGCCAGGAAATGGAGCCGGAACCCCAGGAATATGGAACCGTAAGAGTAAGTTGGATAGTTGAATGCAAGGCCGCTATGTAGTCAAAGAAAGTTTAATTGCTTATGAACGGTTGTCGTTGACAACGGAAACTTCCTAACATTGCAAAGTGGCAAGCAGAAAAAAATCAGGTAAACGGTATTTAGGGCCCTTTATTTTCATTTCCATTGTTTCTGCCGGCTGCTTTCTTTTATACCTGGCCTATCTCTGGTACAAGACCGAGGAGCTCAAGTTTGTCACTTACCCCGAGTTTGGCATCCCCATTCCTTATGAATACGAGATACATGGCATAGATGTGTCCAAATACCAGCAGCGCATCTCCTGGGAGGCAGTGAAGCAGATGCAGGTGCAGCACATCAAGCTGGGATTTGCCTTTATGAAGGCTACTGAAGGCAATGGCAATTCTGACATCTATTTCAAGCGCAACTGGAAAAAAGCCAGGGAGGCCGGAATTACCAGGGGTGCCTACCATTTTTTTATTGCTACCAAGGACGGGAAAACCCAGGCCAAAAACTTTATCAACCATGTGAAACTGGAAAGCGGCGACCTGCCGCCGGTGTTGGATGTGGAGCAAACCTTTGGGGCCAGCCCTGCCCAGGTAAGGGAGCAGATGAAGGAATGGCTGGATACGGTGGAAGCTTATTATGGCGTGCGCCCCATTATTTACACCTACATAGATTTTTACGAAAAGAACCTGAACGGCTATTTTGATGAATATCCCCTATGGGTGGCGCACTACCTGCAGCCCCACCAACCCCGCATCAAAAGGCAATGGACCTTTTGGCAACACAGTGAAAAAGGAAGAGTGAATGGGATATTGTCAAGAGTGGACTTTAATGTATTCAATGGCGACTCCACTGAATTCCGCAGCCTGTTGCTGCCTTAGATATGATTAATATCTTGTTTCTGATAGGGAGGTTTGTCTAACTTGCCGGCGAAGCAGTCATTATGGATGAATACAACAGCGGCATGGATCCTGAAATAAAGCGCCTGTTCAGGAAGATCATCAATTCTTTTTCCATGGGGATATTGTGGATGTTAAGCATGTTCACTGCTGGCTTTTTCTTTGACCTGGGCGTCACGCATAATGGCATCAGGTGGTATAATGCCCTATTTTATATCATAGCACTGGTCACCTTCATCTGGCTTTTATTTTATTTCTACCGTACCTGGAAAAAGGGTTCTCCTTTGCTATAGTGACAAGCGCTTGCCTGGCCTTAGTTATTGCTATGAGTTTAAGAACTATGATCGGAAATGATGACCCATTTGCCTTTTATTTTGCGCAGCAGCAGGTCGTAATGGCCACTGATATCGCCTATGCTTCTTTTCAGCATCCATTTCCCTACCACATAGCAATACATCACTGAAAGGCGCTTGACCTGTATGATGTCAAAGGAAAGCTGCCCCATGGCGGCCGTGTCGGGATAGCCTTTTTTGTAATTGGCCAGTGTTTCATCCCAACCCCATTTAATACCGTTCTTACCGATGAACATCAGGGAGTCGCTCTTCCAATAGGTTTGCATGAAGGCTTCCAGGTCGCCACGGTTCCAGGCTTCCACCTGCGTGTGCAGCAGGTTCCTGATCTGTTGTTCATCTTTTGATTGAGCCTGGCTGTTGGTTAGCACCAGGAATGCCATACAAGTAAGTAATAGTTTTAAACGCATATGTAGATCTTTGAGCAGCAATAAATATACAGTATTGATGCAGGATTATGCTTTCCTGAAAGCGGAGCCTATGCTCAAAGTCCTGTTAATCCACGCTCTCGATCTGGCCTGTTGGCTACCTTTGCGGCAATACCCTGCATATGTCAAAGAGGATCGTTTTTTACATTGTTTTCTTTAGTGCGCTGGTCATTGGTTTTTTTGCCTTTATATCATATTCCATCCCCGGGTTTATGAAGCCCAAGATGCCACCCATCAGCAGCGTGAAGCCTTTTGCTTTCATTAACCAGGATGGGGGTTATACAACAGAATAAGACCTGGCAGGGAAGGTATCCGTGGTCAATTTCTTTTTCACTACCTGCAAATCGGTTTGCCCCAAGATGAACAATAACCTGAAGCCAGTGTATGAGCAATATAAGAACCAGGCTGATTTCATTATGGTGTCGCATACATCTGACCCGGACAGGGACACGCCACAGGTGTTGAAACAATATTCGGACTCCATGGGAGTTGACAATAAAACATGGGTGTTTTTGACCGGAAGGAAGGATAGCCTCTACAATGCCGCCAGGCATAGCTATAAAATAGATGACCCCAAGAATTTTGTGCAGGATATTAAGGATGATTTTTTACACACACAATTCATAGCTTTAATCAATAAGAAAGGAGAAGTTGTTAAGATCTACGATGGCATCAAGCCATCAGAAATAAAAGAAATGGAAGTGGATATTTCCAAACTTTTGAAAGAATAAAAATGGCAGAGGCCGAAAATAAATCTACCAATAGCCGCTTAAATGAAATATTGAGGCGTAAAAACCTAAGCGTTACCGATAGCCGCAGAAAGATCCTGACACTGTTTTTAAGCACACCTGATGCCATGGCGCATGGTGATATAGAAAAGAAGGCAGGAGAGAAGTTTGACCGGGTAACGATCTATCGCACCCTGCATACATTCGTAGAAAAAGGCATCGTGCACACCATACCTACAGCAGACAATTCAGTGCTGTATGCCTTGTGCAAGGACTGCGCAGAGGGCCATCATCACGATGACCATGTGCACTTTGTATGTTCGCAATGCGAAAGGACCATTTGCCTGGACGATATAATATCTCCTAACATAGACCTGCCTGAAGGATATATGGCCGACAGCGTGCAGGTGGTGATACACGGCATTTGTAAGGATTGCAATAAGAAATGATCCCAATCATGGCAAGTAACGATACAAAAAGAAGGGCCTTTGATGAAGGCCCTTCTTTTTTATAGAATCATATGTATGATCAGGAATGATGCGTGATCTTTTCCAATTCTTTTTGTACAAACAACATCAGCTCACTGATGTAATCCGGTGCAAAGCTGAATTTTAAACCTGCCGCTTTGTACAGCTCCGGCAAGGTGCGTGTGCCGCCAAGCTTCAGCGCCGTGATATAATGATCAATGGCCTTGTTCTTATCTTCCTTGAACTGTTTCCACAAACCGATAGCACCTAATTGGGCAATGCCGTATTCAATGTAATAGAATGGCACTTCGAAAAGATGCAGCTGGCGTTGCCAGGAATACTTGCGGTATTCTTCCAGCCCCGTTACATCCAGCGCTACTGAAGTATATTGGTTCAATATGGTTCTCCAGCTTTCTGCCCTTTCTTCCAGCGTATGTTGTGGGTTTTCATACACCCAGTGCTGGAACTTATCAATGGTAGCGATCCATGGGAAAAGCGTAAGCACTCTTTCCAGTTGCTGTTGTTTGGCTCTTTTCAGATCATCTTTATTATCAAAGAAAACATCCCAGTAATCCATGCTGAAAAGCTCCATGGTCATGCTGGCTACTTCAGCGATCTCCATGGGATATTCCTTAAAAGCCGTGAGGGGTAAATTATGACTAAGGAAAGAATGGATAGCATGGCCACCTTCGTGCACCATGGTGGTCACATCGCTCATTTGCCCGGCGGCATTCATGAATATAAAAGGCGCACCTGTTTCAGGCAGCGGACAGTTGTAACCTCCGGGGGCCTTGCCTTTCCTGCTGTCAAGGTCCAGCCTTCCCATTTCCTTCATTTTCATGAGGCACTCACCAAAGAATGGATGCATCTGGTTGAAGCAGGTGATGGTCTTGTTCACCAATTCTTCTCCATTGACAAAAGGAGACAAGGGCTTTACGCCTTCAGGTTCTGCATCGGTATCCCATGGACGTAATGAATCCAAACCCAGCTTCTGGCGTTTGCGGTCATATACAAAATCTACCAGGGGCAGCATTTGGGCCCTTACTGCTTCATGAAACTGGAAGCAATCTTCCTTGGTATAATCAAACCTGCCCAGGTCGGCGAATTTATAATCGCGGTAATTATCGAAGCCTGCATTCTTTGCCACCTGGTCACGCTTTTGAACCAGCGTGGTGAACATCTCATTCAGCTTGTCCTTATCCTGCTGTCTTCTTTCCTGGATCTTTCGGTACACCTGTTCGCGAATGGAGCGGTCAGGATTCTCCAGGAACTTAGATGCCTGTTGCAGGGTATATTCCCTTCCGTCCACTTCAATGCTCATCTTGCCGGAAATAACGCCATACTGTTGGGCCAGCACGGCTATTTCTGCCTGCAGTGGAATGTTCTTTTCCCTGAACAGCTCAATATTCTTTTTTACATTTCTCAGGTACACCTGGTAGCCTTCGCCATCGAGCTGTGAAGTGTATTCATTTTCCACCAGCTTGCGATTGAGCTTATCAGCATAGGGCTGGATCTTAGGCTGGATCTCCATGACGAAATAGGTAAAGGCTTCTTCCAGCTGCTTGTTCTCGGTGTCGCAGGTCATGCGGATCTGTCTCCACGCTGCATCTTCACCGATCACGGCTTCCACCTCGCTCATATCCATCAACCAGTCTTCCAGGGCTTTTTTGGAAGGGAGGGGACGTTCTAGTAATTCTTTTAAATAAGGTTCCAGGGTAGCCCAGTCTGTTACCCTGAAGTTGGCGGGTAAATAATTCCTTGGCACACTGGTTATCTGGGCTGAATAACTGATCTCTTGCTCTTCCATATTGGTTTATTTTAATAGGTAGGGTGAATTTAAAGAACCGGGAGATCAACCCGGCTCTGTTAAACCATTAATGGTTGAATCGTTTCTTTATCACAATCATTATTGCCGGGGCAATAATTATTCCTCAGTTTTTTTCTTGCGGGTTCTTTTTGGCTTTTCAGCTTCACCTTCTGCAGGTGCTGCCTCAGCTTTTGGAGCAGCAGCTTTCTTGGTTTTAGCCTTAGCAGGTTTTTCTGCCACTGCTTCGGACACAGCTTCCGCTTCGGCTACTACTGGTGCTTCGGGGGTTTCAGTCTCTTCTTCTTCCTTACGTGTATAATCGATATTGTTACTTTCGATCACCTCGTACCACTTGATCATTTTCTTCATGTCGCTGGTGTACACCCTTTCAAAATCAAGATCGGGATATACCTGCTCAAAGTATGATTTCAAAGCTTTATTGTCCTTCACATCAGGCTTAGCTACATTGCTTGCCTTCATGGCAGTGAATATATCAGCCAACTGTACATTGTCTCTTACAGTATATACTTCAATGCTTTCCAGGTGGGAAAGGTTATGTACTCTTGATGAAATGAATTTTGTGCTCTGATCTTCCAAAGACCGCACAATGGCGCCATCAGATTTACTACTAACCACTTCAAATAAGCCCGGCATGCCAGTTACGGCTACAATTCTGTTATACTCCATATACGAAATTTTTGGGGCTGCAATATAAACCGATTTATTAGCATTAATTAACCTGAATTCAGGACCCAGCGGCATGGTTTTTACCAATTTTGTGCTGGAATAGCCCTTAAACTAGTATCATGATCAGAAGAATGTTGTTATTGGGAGCTCTTATTTTATTATTCTCCGGCCTCTATGCACAAACACTTAAAATCCAGGGAACCGTTACAGATCAACAAAATAAATCGCCGTTACAAGGTGCTACTGTTAGATTAAAAAGCGCAACAGATTCCGGTTTTTCCAGGTCTTTATTATCCGATTCTACAGGTAGTTTTCTTTTTTCTGCCTTACCGGCTGATAGCTTTATACTTTCCGTTTCTTTTGTAGGCTTCAACCCGGTAACCCGGAATATCAGGCTTGACAGCTCGGATGTTACCCTTTCGATAAGTATAACAGCTTCTTCATCCCAGGAACTGGCCACCGTAATCATCACTTCAAGACCACCGGTGGCTACTCAAAAAGGAGATACGCTGCAGATCAGTGCAGATCAGTTCAAAGTGAACCCTGACGCCAGCGGGGAGGACCTGGTGAAAAAAGTGCCGGGGATCACCATTGAGAACGGGCAGGTGAAAGCACAGGGTGAGAATGTGCAGAAGGTGACCATTGACGGCCGTGAACTGTTTGGTGATGATGCCACAGCAGCATTGCGCAACCTGCCGGCAGAGATCATTGATAAGATTCAGATATTCGACAGGTTGAGCGACCAGGCCCAGTTTACGGGGTTTGATGATGGCAACACCAACAAATCCATTAACATCGTGACCAAGGCCAATATGCGTAACGGTCAATTCGGGAGAGTATTTGCCGGTTATGGCACTGATGATCACTATGCAGCGGGCGGTAATGCTACCATTCTGAAAGACAACCGCCGCATATCATTAGTGGGCAATTTTAATAATACCAATCAACAGAACTTTTCGCAGCAGGATCTATTAGGCGTTACCAGCAATTCGCAGCGGGGCGGCGGAGGTGGCAACCGCGGAGGTGGTGGCAGACCCCAGGGTGGTGGCAACAGGGGAAGCGGTGGAGGCGGAGGCTTTTCCGGCAATTTTGGCAACAGCAGCAATTTCCTGGTAGGTCAGCAAAATGGTATCAATAAAACCAATGCCTTCGGTATCAACTACAGTGACCTTTGGGGTAAGAAAATAACGACCACGGGTAGTTATTTTTTCAACCATACGAACAACAATACCAATGAAATAGCAAGAACGCAATATATCACCGGTAAGGCCGATGACATCAGCGATGTGTCGGATACCACCCTGGCCGGAAGCCGTAATACCAATCACCGGGTGAACCTGAGAATTGAATACAAGATCGACTCCAGCAACCAGTTGATCATCACCCCTAACCTTAGCTTCCAGGATAATAATTCCGACAGGAATGTGAGCAGCCTGACGCATTTCTTTCCTGAAGGTTCCAGCTCCATGAACATCAACCAGAATATTACCAACAGCACCCGTTCGGGTAATAACCTGAATAATAATATTCTTTACCGTCACTCCTTTGCTAAAAGAGGCAGAACGTTTTCCATTAACCTGAATACTTCCTATAACAAAAGAGACGGTGAGACCTATGTGCAGACCTACTCTCAATACATGGATAACTTCGGGGCAGCAGAAGACACTTCATCCAACAGGTTTGCCAACCAGACCAGCAATGGTATGCAGCTATCTACCAACCTGGCCTATACAGAACCTATAGGCACCAAATCCCAGCTGCAGATCAACTACAACCCCAGTTATTCTACCAGCCAGTCTAACCAGCAGACCTATGCGCTGGATCCTACAGAGAACAAATATTCAGTGTTCCTGAATAATTTCTCCAACGATTTTGAGACCCGCACCAAAGCACAGAATGCAGGTATTTCTTACAGGCTGGGCGACAGGGACAGGCAGATTTCCTTTGGTGTGAACTACCAGCATACCAACCTGAATAGTGAACGCCTGCTGCCTATTGTGGCTAAAGTGAATAAAAGCTTTGACAACCTGCTGCCCAATGCCATGATACGTTACAAGCTCTCGCCAAAAAGCAGCATACGATTGTTTTACAGGGCCAATGTGAACCAGCCTTCCGTTACCCAATTACAAGATGTGCTGGACCCTACCAATGCACCTGTTTATACTCTGGGTAACCCGGACCTGAACCAGCAATACATGCATACTGTCAGCGGACGATATACTTTCACCGATCCTACCAGGGGTTTATTGCTTGTTGGAAATGTCTTTTACCAGACAGCGCAGGACTACATTGCCAATGCTTCCTTCAATTCAAGGGATACGGTGATCAACGGAGAGAAGATCAGTGGCGCCTACCGATTGAGCAAACCGGTGAACCTGGATGGCTATAGAAGCCTTCGCTCTTTCCTGACCTTTGCAGTGCCTTTGAAATTCATCAAGTCGAACCTTAACCTTAATGGTGGCGTTACGTTCAGCAAGCTTCCGGGTATCATCAATGGATTGCAGAATGAAACTGATAATACCATCTACACAGCTGGTGCAGTGATAGCCAGTAACGTCAGCCAGTATGTTGACTTCACTGTTTCCTACTCGGCCAATTTTAATAATGTAAAAAACCAGTTGCAGCCTGCCTCTAATGATCATTACTTCCAGCATGTGGCTGGTGTGCAGTTGAACCTGTTATCTAAATCAGGTTGGTTCTTCCAGAATGATCTGAACAATCAATATTACAGTGGGTTAAGTGCAGGCTTTAACCAGGATTACTGGCTATGGAATATGAGTGCAGGCAAGAAGATTCTGAAAGATCAAAAGGGAGAATTGAAGTTGAGTGTATTTGATCTGCTGAAGCAAAACAGGAGCATCACTAGAGAGGTAACCAGTGAATACATCCAGGACGTACAAAACCAGGTGCTGCAGCAATATTTCATGCTGACCTTTACCTACAACCTGCGCAACTTTGGAACAGCCGCTGCCAGGGCAGCTAACAGGGCCAGGATGAGGGAGTGAAATGTAAAATGTAAAATGAAAAAGTAAAAATTGGGTTGCTCATGTAAGGCTCAATAGGTATAGGGTATTGGGTTGCTCCTTTTTTTCATTTTACCTTTTACATTTTTCATTTCCACCTACTACCTTTAATAAGTATTCTTAAATGATCTTCAGGCCAAAATTCAGCTTATGTCCACAGATGCTATTAAAAAAGCAGTAGAGAACCAGGTAAAGAACCTGGAAGAGAAAACAGGAAAGCCTATCAGTGAATGGATTAGCATAGTGAATAAGAGCGGGCTGGAAAAGCATGGGGAGCTAGTTTCTATGCTCAAGGAAAAATATGGCATTGGTCATGGTTATGCCAATATGGTGGTGCATAAGGCCAAAGAAACAGGTGCCGCCTCTTCACCTGATGAAGCTTTGGTTACGGAACAATACAAAGGAAAAGAAACATTGAAGGAATACTATGATCAGTTGATCAAAGAGATTCAAAAGTTCGGCAGTGATGTGGAACTGGCACCAAAGAAAGCCTATGTGAGTGTGAGAAGGAAAAAGCAATTCACCATCCTGCAGCCATCTACCAAAACAAGACTGGACGTAGGTCTTATGTTGAAAGATGTTCCCGCAGCAGGCAAACTGGAAGCCGCAGGAAGCTGGAACGCCATGTGCACTCATCGCGTCAAGTTAGAAAGCTAGGAAGATATTACCCCTCAGCTGATCCAGTGGCTCAGGAAAGCCTATGACCAGGCCGGGTAGATAGTATCAACTTTCGGCAAGCAATTCCTGTCGCACATTTTCTATTCTTTGCTTCAGGGTTTCATGATCTGTATAGCCTTGTGCCAGCAGGTAGAATTTGGAATCCGTAACCTGCATCAATACACAGGGAAAACCGGTTACCTGTAATTGTTTCACCAGTGCAAATTCATAATAGGCTTTCTCTTTGTATTCTTCACTTTGGAGCTTTGTATAAAACTCTTCCTCCGGAATGCCATACTTATGAACCAGGTGGCGGTAAGCTTCTTTGTCTGTTAGGTCCCGGCCTTCAAAGTTCAGCGCATATTGCAGATCACTGGCCATGGAAACAGCTTTATCAGGGAAGTATTCTTTAAAGATGCATAAGGCGATGGCCGGCATGGTGGATTCGGGGTACCAATCGCTTTCATCTGCATGGAAAATATGCCAGAGGTAATCCTGGCCAAACTCTATTCCAGTCCTTTCTTCCACATTCTTGTACGCCTTTTGAATGAATGGAGCGATGGCGCTAATATGCCTGGGATTTTCTTCGAAGATCATACCACCCGAAAGCACTTCAAAATCGAACACGTCTTTATATTCTTCAGCTATCTGCTTCATTACCTTACTGAAGCCATAGCACCAACCACAATAAGCATCATAGCAATAGTAAATAATGCTTTTACCTGTCTCAAAACCTTCATGTTCGTTGCCTGTTGCTTTTTGATCCTCACTCATATCCTCTGTTTTATATTCTTTAAAATGCCTGCTTATTGTAAAGCAATTAGCGAGCCTGTATTAATGCGCCTCCAGCCAGTTGGCGCCCTCTCCTACTTCCGCCAGGATGGGAATGCCATTAGGCAGGGTCATGGCCGATTGCATGCAATCGAGTATGACCGGTTTGATGCGCTCTACCTCATCACGCGTGGCATCAAATACCAGCTCATCATGTACCTGCAGTATCATCTTTGATTTGAACTGATGTTCTTTGAATGCCTTATCAATCTTTACCATGGCCAGCTTGATCATATCAGCCGCTGTGCCTTGTATAGGAGAATTGATGGCATTTCGCTCGGCATAACCACGCACTGTGAAATTGCCTGAGTTGATATCGCGCAGCCAGCGTTTACGGCCCAACACTGTCTGAACATAACCATGTTCCTGGCAGTAATGGATCATGTCAGCCATGTATTTTGTTATACCCGAAAACTCTTTCTTGTAGTTGTCAATGATCTCCTTGGCTTCGGTGCGGCTGATGCCCAGGTTTTCTGCCAGGCCAAACGCACCCTGTCCATAGATGATCCCAAAGTTTACACTCTTGGCTTTCCGGCGCATCTCTTTTGTCACCGCCTCTTCCTCCACACCATACACCTTGGCCGCTGTGGCGGTGTGCACATCCTTGTTCTGGCGGAAAGCCTCGCACATGCTGGGATCCGAGCTCAATGCAGCCACGATGCGCAGCTCTATCTGGGAATAGTCGGCACTCACGATCACATGGTTTTCATCCCTTGCAATGAATGCTTTGCGGATCTCACGTCCCCTGTCTGTTCTTATGGGAATGTTTTGCAGGTTAGGATTATTGCTGGCCAGTCTTCCTGTAACCGCCACTGCCTGTCCGTACGTGGTATGTACCCGCCCTGTTTTTTTGTTGATTAGCAGCGGAAGGGCATCCACATAGGTTGACTTTAATTTAGTGTATTCGCGATAGGCCAGGATATCATCTGCCACCGGGTGCACCACTGCCATTTTCCTTAACACATCTTCTCCTGTGGCATACTGCCCTGTTTTGGTCTTGCGCGCTTTGGGATCCAGTTTTAATTTTTCAAATAACACCTCTCCCAATTGTTTGGGCGATCCCAGGTTGAACCTTACACCTGCGGCTTCATACACTTTCTCTTCATGAACCCTTGCTTCAATATCCAGCACACGCGAATACTCATGCAGGAAGTCCACATCTATCCTTACCCCTTCATATTCCATATCTGTCAATACAGGCACTAATGGGTTCTCTACATTGTAATAAATATGCTCTAATTCCAGCTTCTGGAGTTTCGGAATAAAGATGTTTTTGAACTGGAGGGTTACATCTGCATCTTCTGCCGCATAGTCCTTCACCTTTTCCACTTCAATATCTTTCATGCATAGCTGGTTCCTGCCTTTCTTGCCTATCAATTCCTCGATATGAATGGGTTCATAATTCAGGTACTTGGCACTTAGCCAATCCATATTGCTTTTGCCGTCTGGCTCTATGAGGTAATGCGCCAGCATGGTATCCAACAACTTGCCCTTGATCTCAACGCCATACCATTTCAATATCAAAAGATCATACTTGATATTGTGGCCTATCCATACCCGTGATTCGTCATTAAACAAGGAAGCAAAGCGGTTCAATATCTGTTTGGTTGCATTGACATCATCACAGGGCACAGGCACATACCATCCCTGGTGTGGCTGCACAGAAAAACTTAGTCCTACCAGGTCAGCTTCATTGGCATCAATACCTGTAGTTTCCGTATCAAAGGAGATCTCCTGGTATTTATTCAGCTCTTCCAGCAACATGCTGAATTCTGCTTCACTTTCCACTAACTCATACTCGTGCGGTGTGTTGCTTATATTTTTTCCAGGCTGCACTACTGATACCACCTCTGGTTCTGCCTCCACAGCATTGCTGCCAAACAACTCGGTTTGCAAGCCATTACCTGATTTCTTTATGGTGCCCGCATCGCTCTCTTCTCCCAACAAGCGTTTCAATACTGTCTTGAACTCCAGGTCTGTCAGCACTTCTCTCAATGCATCGGTGTTCCAGTCCTTGATCAGGAAGTCTTCTTCATGAAATTCTACAGGTACAGAAGTAATGATGGTAGCCAGCTTTTTGGACATGATAGCATCCTGTCTTCCATTTCTTACTTTTTCACCCAGCGCTCCTTTGATGTTATCGGCATTGGCCAATACATTTTCCAGCGTCTTATATTCTGTTAGCAGCTTGCAGGCGGTTTTCTGTCCCACACCAGCAATGCCGGGAATGTTATCAACGGCATCGCCCATCAGGCCCAGGATATCTATTACCTGTTCCACGGAATCTATACACCATTTTTCACAAACCTCTTTAGGACCCATGATCTCCACATCACCCCCCTGGTAACCTGGTTTATATATCTTCACCTTATCACTTACAAGCTGTCCATAGTCTTTGTCTGGCGTCACCATATACACTTCATACCCTCTAGCCTCAGCCTGTTTGCTTAGGGTGCCAATTACGTCATCGGCTTCATAACCATCACTTTCAATGATAGGAATATTCAGCGCTTTGATGATTCTTTTGATATCCGGAATGGCAAGTGTAATATCCTCAGGAGCTTCCTGCCTCTGTGCTTTATAGTCGGCAAAATCTGTGTGTCTTTCGGTGGGGGCGGCCGTATCGAAACATACCGCCATATGAGAAGGCTTTTGGTTGTTGATCAACTCTATGATCGTATTGGTAAAGCCAAATTGTGCGTTTGTGTTTTTCCCTTTGGAAGTGATACGCGGGTTGCGGATCAGGGCATAGTATGCCCTGAAAATCAAGGCCATTGCATCCAGCAAAAACAGTCTTTTGTCCATGCCGGCGAAGTTAGTCAAATACCTTACTGTAAAGGTTTAGAAATTGCAAAACCCCGCTCGGGTGCGGGGCTTGTTTAAGGTCTGTGTATCTGGGTTAGTAAATTAGTTATAGGAAAGCTTTTGAGACTGCATATTTCCCTGTGGCTTTATTTCTTTACTAAGATATTCCTCGGGATTGTTTACCAATACTGTACCCTGAACGGTAGCAGTAGATGATTTTGCAGAAATGGGTGCCGGAGTATTACTGTCTTTATGAATAAAGTTCAGGTAAAGTGCAAAAAACAGGAGGTTGAATGCAAAAAAGTTCAATACTCGGGATAAACGCTTCTTCATTAGATTTGGATTTAAGTGTACAATGCCAAATTAGAACGGCGAATTGTATCCGGCAAGTGTTGACTATCCCTTTTTTGCAAAATAGAGTGGAACCACTTAGCCCCTCATCGTAGAACTACGAAAAAACTTAAAAACAAAGGCCTAAGGCAGAAAATGAGCTATAAATAGACGGTACCCTGATCGACATCAGATCTTCATTCCTTCCAGCTTTTTTTGCATGGCAAACATCTCATCCCTTAACCGGGCAGCTTCCATAAAATCCATATCCCTCGCAGCTTTTTCCATTTCCTTCTTTGTACGGGTAATGGCCTTTTCCAATTGAGGAATAGTAGTGTATTCAGATTCATCTTCTGCAGCTTTGGTAATAATCTCCTCTACTGCATAGGGTGATTCTGGGTCATACCCCTTAATATCCAGGACCGAGGTTTGTGCCATCACCTGCTCTATCGATTTGCGTACTGTCGTTGGCGTTATATTATGAAGTATGTTATAGGCTATTTGTTTTTCCCTGCGCCGGTTGGTTTCATCAATGGTCCTCTGCATGCTTTCTGTCATGCTGTCGGCATAGAATATCACCAGGCCTTCTGCATTTCTTGCCGCCCGCCCTGCAGTTTGTGTCAATGATCTTTCATTACGCAGGAAACCTTCTTTGTCTGCATCCAGTATAGCCACTAACGACACTTCCGGAAGATCCAATCCTTCCCTGAGCAGGTTTACCCCCACCAATACATCTATTTTACCTAAACGAAGGTCCCGGAGGATCTCCACCCTTTCCAGGGCATCAATATCACTATGAATGTACTTGGATTTGATGTCAATGCGCTTCAGGTATTTATCCATTTCTTCCGCCATGCGCTTGGTCAGTGTAGTTACCAGCACACGGTCTCCTTTCTTCACTCTCTTATCAATTTCATCCAGCAGGTCATCTATCTGGTTCACACTGGGACGTACCTCTATCGGTGGTTCCAGCAATCCTGTAGGCCTTACCACTTGCTCCACCACTACACCACCTGTCTGTTCCAGTTCGTAATCCCCTGGTGTAGCACTTACATAGATCACCTGGTGCACCAGGTCTGAGAACTCATGGAAATTCAGCGGGCGGTTGTCCAGTGCTGATGGAAGCCGGAAACCATAATCCACCAGAGTAAGCTTACGACTGCGGTCACCCCCATACATGCCACTCACCTGGGGCACTGTCTGGTGGCTTTCATCTATTACGCATAAAAAGTCCCTGGGAAAATAATCCAGCAGGCAGAAAGGCCTGGTACCCGGCTTGCGCCTGTCGAAGAAGCGTGAATAATTCTCAATACCATTGCAGTACCCAAGCTCACGGATCATCTCGAGGTCATATTCCACCCTTTCTTTCAGTCGTTGGGCTTCAATGAACTTACCTGTACCTTTAAAATAGTCCACCTGCGCCTGCATTTCATCCTGTATTTCATACATCACATTCTGGATCATATCCTTAGGCGCCACGTACAAGTTAGCAGGGAAAATGGCTGCATGCTCCAGCTTACCAATTCGCTTATTATCTTTTACATCTATGCTTTCGATCTCTTCGATCTCATCTCCAAAAAAGGTTACCCTATAACCAAAGTCCACATAGGGCAGGTTAATATCCACGGTATCGCCTTTCACTCTAAATGTACCCCTGTTAAAATCAATAGAGGTCCTGTTATAAAGTGAGTTGACCAGGGAATGCAAAAAGCCCTGCCTTGATAGTCTTTCACCTTTAGCAATACGAATGATCCCGCTTTCATAATCTGTGGGATTACCCATACCGTAGATACAGCTGACACTGGCCACCACTATGATGTCCCTGCGGCCTGAAAGCAGGCTGGTAGTAGCCCTGAGCCGCAGCTTATCCAGTTCTTCATTGATGTTGAGATCTTTCTCAATATAGGTATCAGTCGTAGGCATATAGGCTTCCGGCTGGTAATAATCGTAATAGCTAACAAAATACTCTACTGCATTGTCCGGAAAGAATTGGCGGAACTCACCATATAACTGGGCCACCAGCGTCTTATTATGGGTAAGTACCAGGGTTGGCTTCTGTACGTTCTGGATTACATTGGCCACAGTAAAAGTCTTTCCAGAGCCGGTAACCCCTAATAGTACCTGGGCATTTTCACCCCTTAACACGCCATCAGTCAATTCCTGGATAGCTGAAGGTTGGTCGCCTGCGGGTTTATATGAAGATTGAAGTGTAAAGGCCATATATACAAAATTAGCTAAGCCGCCGGTTTAAATCCCTTTACTTCCGGCCTTAAAAGCGTTAAAAATTATCTGGGGTAATAATATAAATACACTGTGTCTCAACACATTACATATATGGCAGAATGTTTGTAAAGAATAAACAGCCATATCCAGGCAAGCTAATTATGAAAGCCATTAGCCTCGTGTGTTAAATCCAGATCTGAACAACCGTTTGAAAGTTTCAACCTATTGAACACCATTTATTGCCTGAAATGATTCTTACAGGCTCTTAAATAAAAATCCTCCTGATTTACCAGGAGGATTTTTGTTTGATTCCTTATCAGGCCAATTGCAGATCTCTTAATTTCTCCCGGATCTTGCCTTCAATTTCATCCGCCAGTGTCGGGTTGTCCTTCAGCAGGGATTTCACACCTTCACGTCCCTGGCCCAGCTTGTCGCCATTATAGCTAAACCAGCTTCCACTTTTCTGCACAATACCCATTTCCACACCCATATCCAGTATCTCGCCAATCTTGGAAATACCCTCACCAAATACCAGGTCAAATTCTGCAGTGCGGAAAGGTGCCGCTACTTTATTCTTTACCACTTTCACCTTTACGCGGTTACCAATGGCTTCTTCACCATCCTTGATTTGAGCCATACGGCGTATGTCCAAACGCACGGAAGCATAGAACTTCAGGGCATTACCACCCGTAGTGGTTTCAGGATTACCAAACATCACCCCGATCTTCTCACGCAGCTGGTTGATGAAAATACAAATGGTGTTGGTCTTGGAGATGGTGGCTGTCAGCTTACGCAAAGCCTGCGACATCAAACGTGCCTGCAAACCCATTTTTGAATCACCCATTTCACCTTCCAGTTCACCTTTTGGCACCAGGGCTGCTACTGAGTCAATTACTACCACATCCAGTGCACCAGACAGTATCAGGCGGTCGGCAATTTCCAATGCCTGCTCACCATAATCTGGCTGGGAGATCAGTAGGTTGTCTATATCTACGCCCAATTTTTGAGCATACGCACTGTCAAAAGCATGTTCAGCATCAATGATGGCGCACATACCACCTTTCTTCTGAGCTTCTGCAATAACGTGCGTAGCGATCGTTGTTTTACCAGAGCTCTCCGGACCATAGATCTCTACCACTCTTCCCCTTGGCAATCCGCCAACGCCAAGCGCAGCGTCAAGACCAATGGAACCTGTGGATACGACATCTATTTCCTTTTCGCCCTTTTCGTTCATCATCATTACACTTCCCTTACCAAAGTCTTTATCAATCTTGTCCATGGTAAGCTTGAGTGCTTTTAATTTTTCAGCGTTTGACATATTTTTTAGTTGAAAGAGTTATAAGAAAGATGGCTCTAATGTAGAACATATATGTGCATCTGTTCTTAAAATATTATTTGCAGGCGAAGCTAATGTTTTTAGCAAAATATACCTAAAAAATATCGCCCAAAAACCATTAATAATAGGTTAAAGAGAATGGCCAAAATCAGCCTTTTTTATACAGCCTTTTACCAGTCAGTTTTCCTCCGGGATTAGTGGCATTAGCAGAAAGAATCCATCCTTTTATTCACCTGCTATCAGCTATATTTGTCTTAAACAGATTGCCATGAAAAAATTATTGCTGCCCATATTTTCTTTGATGGTCCTTTTCTCCCAGGCCCAGGACAAAGAAAAACAACCTGCTGCCAAAGGTGTGGTCTATGGACAGGTTTCTTCCCAGGAATCTTCAGCTATTGCACCCGATGAAATCAATGCCAAATTGGTAGATAATCAATACCAGGGGCTGGTGAAGGCAAAAGTGGTGGAAGTATGCAAGGCAGAAGGCTGCTGGATCAAGGTGCAGAAAAAAGACGGTACTGCCATGATGGTAAGAGCTAAGGATCATGCCTTCCTGATGCCGGAGAACATTGTGGGTAAAACGGTGTTGATAGAAGGTTCGGCCACTGTAAAAGAAGTCTCCGAAGAAATGCGCAGGCATTATGCGGAAGATGCGGGCAAATCCAAAAAAGAGATAGCCCTTATCAAAGGATCAGAAAAGGATGTGCAGTTTGCTGCCAAAGGCGTGAAGGTTTTGGACTAATTTATTCCTCAATAAAATAGAAGCCCCGCCTGCAAAGCGGGGTTTTTTATGGCATAACTTTTTTACCCCTGTAACAAAGTGTGCACATAGTGAAATCAGGCTACCTAATATTATTGCTTTTTATATGCTCCTGTGCTGACCACCGTCAGCAAAATGAAGCTAATGACCAGGCGGACAATACCATTTCCCAAACAGATACCCTGCAGGGCTCGGTATCTTCCAATTCTTATGCGGCTAAGCCGACGGAAGCCGAAGAAGTGCCGGATGCCGTTATAAAGCCAAAGCCCGAGCAGTTAAAAAGTCCCGTGGGTATTTACCGTGTAGTTTTCCCTCTTGACGATTCTCTACGCGTAGAACAAACAGTAAAGTTTTATAATAATAAGACCTACCAGCTACAGGAAAGATATCCTGCCAATAAAAAAGACAGCATGGTGGTCATACAGGGCACCTTCCTGCCATCTAATGGCTACATCTGGTTGTATAATGAGCAGGTGGCCAGGGGCCGCTATAAATGGAAGGGCGATACACTCCAGTACTACGATCCAGTGTATAAAAAAAGTTATTCCATGACCAAACTGCAGGATGTACTGGTACGGGAAGTCTGGCAACAGAAAAAGGCAGAAGGCTTGGTATTGTACGGCGTGGGCAATGAACCTTTCTGGAGCCTTGAGATCAATAGCAATGATACCATCAGCTTCAGGCTGGCAGACTGGGAGCAGGCGCTTAAATTGAAACGTAAGGAAACTGTATCTGTGAGGGATACCACCATTTACCTGGGGCAGAATGATTCTTCCCAAATTAGGCTCATGGTGCTCCCTTATTTCTGCAGCGATGGCATGAGCGACTTCACCTATCAAAACAAGATATTGGTTAAGTATAACAACCAGACCTATTCCGGCTGCGGAGTAGTTTATAAATAACTATCATACAAACTATCTACAGGGATTAGCTTTTCTTTAAAGAGCGGCATACAATAGAAAATTTCCCTTGCCGTTACCTTGCTATATTCTTTCAGCACCTAAATAACCAGGGTATGGAAAAAGTTTATTTGCTTTTGCGCAACAACCAGCAAACAGGCCCTCACAGCCTCCAGGAATTGATGGAACTGCAATTGAAACCCAAAGACCTGGTATGGGTAGAAGGAAAAAGCTATGGATGGTCATACCCGTCGGAAATAGAAAGCCTGAAACCCTTTGTAAAAGGCACCCCCCAGGCTGAGACACCTCAACCCGCTGCAAGGCAACCCCTGGAGCCAGCAAAAGACTTTGTATCAACGCCCTCATCCAATAAGAAAATTTATGTGAGCATGCCCGGTGGCAATGCCCCAATGCAGGCACCACCAGTGAGCGCGGATCCCATAGAACAAAAGGCAGAAGCCTTGCGCCAAAGGATTCAATCTTATACGCCACCAGTTGGCTCAGAACCAGATGAAGTGCGCACCAACTATTCCAGGAAGCTGGAAGATGTGGAAGAAGACTATACCTCTTGGGTATTTCAGAAAAAAAGAAAGAAGAAAATACTGGCAGGCATTTCGCCCATGGCTATAGGCATAACCATGGTCATAACCATTACCGGAGTCTGGTGGCTATTGAAACCTTCTTCCACCACGCCAGACCAACCCCCGGTGGTATCCAATGCAACACCCAGGGAAGAACCAGTTAAAGAAGTAATAGAACCTGCTACCGACAACACAGTAGCTTCCATTCAATCGAACACGGGAGCTGTGGAAATAAAGAACACAGTTGCATTTAAAAAAACAGCTGTTAAAAAGCATACAGCTGTTACAGGGGCGGCAACAGCCTCTTTGCCAGTTGCTTCTACCACTAGCAAACCTGTAAACGAGGTACCGGTGACAGAAAAAACAGCTATTCCGGATCCGGTAGGGGATAAGGCAGGAGCTGATGTAGCTACTACACAGCAACAGCCTAAAGAAAAAAGAACCATACGTGGCCTTTTGAATGTGCTCTTTAAAAAGAATAAAAAAGAGCAGGAGGCAGAAGATGCACGTGCTGCCAATACTACTAATGAAGGAAGATCTGCTACGCGCAGGGATGATGAGCAAGGCGCTACTACCATTGATCTTTCCGACGAGGTACAGGTGAGGTCTAACCAGTCTCCGGCAGATTGGATGATGGGAGTGCAGGGGCTCAAGCTTACCTTATACAATAAGAGTGCAGCAAGGTTGAAAAACGCTACCGTGGAGGTCTCTTACTTTTCTGAGCAAAACGACCTGCTGCAAAAGAAGACCTTGCAGTTTTCCAATATTGCAGCTCAAAAATCACAAACCTTACCAGCTCCCGATCATCGCCTGGCCGATCATGTAACATATAATGTAATCAGCGCAACAGGGGAAAGCTCTGCGTATGCCAAGCAATAAGGCATGCGTGGGGAAATGCAGCCTGTAAGTACAAAGTTGCAGCAACCATTAAAACTGATTATACCATTCCATTCCTGATTTTCTTCAATTCATGCAGGGGCTTATTGCATCCATAATACCATGGTTATAGTTTCGATCACCTTAACCATTGTTTATGTTACGCAAAATATTGAAATGGACTGTTATAGTGGTCCTGTTACTGGTGGCGGGCCTTACGCTTACTACCATTTTTCGCCAGCATTTAAAGTACGAAGCCCCTTATCCCAATATAAAAGCATCGAATGACAGTGCAGTGATAGCCAGAGGCAAGCACCTGGTGGTAGGTCCCGCACATTGTATTGATTGTCATAGTCCGCTGCCTAATAAAGATTCCTTGCTGAACAGTGGGCAGGAAGTATTACCGGTTGGCGGCATGGCCTTCAACCTGCCATTTGGAAAATTCTATACCCGCAACCTTACACCTGATAAAGAAACAGGCATTGGCAATATGACCGATGGTGAAGTGGCCAGGGTATTACGTTATGGTGTTAAGAAAAACGGGGAAGCAGTTCTGCCCTTTATGCCTTTCCAGGAAATGAGCGATGAGGACCTGACCGCTATAGTATCTTACCTGCGCTCTTTGAAGCCTGTAAAGAACCAGGTGCCAGATCATGAATATAATCCAGTAGGCCGCCTGATAAAGGCCTTCCTTATCAAACCTGTAGGCCCATCAACCACTCCAGCCCTGGCAGTAAAGCCCGATACTACTATAGCTTTTGGTAAGCATATGGTGATGGCAGTAGCCAATTGCAATGAGTGCCATACCAAAAGAGATGGCATTGGCAACTTTGTAGGAGAGCCGTTAGCAGGTGGAACAGTATTCGAAGAAAAAGGACATCCTACACTTGTCTCTCCTAATTTGACACCCGACCCCACCGGCCGTATATATAACTGGAGCCAGGACGCCTTCATCAAAAGATTCAGGCTGGGTAAGCTGATCCCCTACAGCCACATGCCATGGGAAGCTTTTGGAAGAATGACAGATACAGAACTCATCGCCATATATAAATACCTGAAAACAGTGAAACCTGCCAAAACAGGAGCTACCAAAAAGGACTCTTAACCAAACAACAACCAAAACACAAACAAGAGCCACCTACGGGTGGCTTTTTTATTTGCCCTGATAACCCCAACTCATAAAAAACTGTATACCACGATTACAATTCAGTAAGGGTTTAACGCCATTTAGCAAACGAAAATGGCAGTTCGGTACCATTGGCCTTGATAAGGGATTTGATGCGTAGTAGGTTTGTGGTGGAATTAAAATTCAAAACACTTAAAAATAAATTTTATGACAAAGTTTTTCTTCTCCATCGTCTTATTCACCCTGTTTGGAGTGAATACATTCGCAGCCGATTCACCAGTAATCAAACCAGTATTGCATTCTTTCCAGAACTCTTTCAGCTCTGCAAAAGAGGTAGCCTGGACCGTTAGTAAGGACATTTACAAAGCTGAGTTCACATTCACCAACCAGCGTGTAACAGCTTACTTTGATGCCTCTGGTTATTTATTAGGTCTTTCCAAGAACATTCTTTCTACGCAATTGCCAGTGTTGTTGCAAAACAGCCTGAAAGAAAATCAAGAGGGATTCTGGATCGCAGACCTGGTAGAGTTTTCTTCCGATGAAGGAACTTCTTACTATGCTACTCTTGAAAACGCCGACAGCAAAGTGATCATCAAGTCCAATGTTAATTCCTGGACTGTAGATAAAAAGATCAAAAAATAAAAACAGGTACACTCTGTTCAGTAAAGAAGGCCGTCTCGCAAGGACGGTCTTTCTTTTTTTATTCTTCACACATGCACTACAGGCTATCATCTATAAATATTGCACTGACATTCGTGATCATAACAACTACTTCAGAACAAGCTGGTTTAAGTATTACTACCAACTATCTTACTGCATGCTATTCTATAGCAACTCCATAGCAAACCCGTTGTATCTCCGTATTGAACCCGTATTTTCCCCGGTTGCATTCGGGGATAGAACGGGGATGATACGGAATAACAACAGGGATAGTACAGGGATACAATACTGCAGGTAGCACTTTGTTTACTGGTAACATTGTCTGAAGCAGGGTTATGGTGAGGGCTATAAAAAGAGGATTCTGAAAGTAAGGATAAAAAAGAAGCGGTAATAGACATTACCGCCGATAACAAAACTAACTGCTAATGAGAAAATGGGAGTTTATGTTGATGTAAAGTTGGTGTGATCTCCATGCATAAACAATGCATTCATGCATAGAACCATCAAAAGGCTACACGTATTGTAGCAATGCTGCTATGAATCGTTTGCTTACCATGTAGATGTATTCATCAACTCTTCAAAGAGGTCAATGTACTGACCTACATGAAAGCCATCCATCAAAGCATGATGCACATGTATGGACATGGGCATGGTTTGACGGCCCCCTTCCTCCACCATCTTGCCAAATGAAATTTTAGGAATGCTATCGGGAAATGAAAAGGCGCGGGCATGTGATAATGAGGTAAATCTTATCCAGGGCACTGAAGAATAATGGATCACATTTTCACTGGCCATCGCAGGCACAAGACCCGTGCTATTTTGCACCCGTTCTATTTCCTCTTTTGCCTTCACCAGGAATTCATTGGCATCGGGGTAATAATCTATATAGGAAAAGCCAAAGGTTCCATCGGGCCGGTTGATCGTAGGAGAAGCATTGACTTTATCGTATACGATCACCTGTTCCTTGTCTATCCTGTACCGGAAAGGCTCAATGGCATTGGCGGCCTGCAATGAGCGGTAGAGATAATAAAGAAAGAATGATATTCCTTTTTCCCTGGCAGCCCTGTAGGCATGTGCGCAATCAACATTGACCGTGACACCAAAGAAAGGTTCTTCAAACCGACGAAAGAAATGAAAATGATCCTTGCGTTTCCAGGTGTTGATGTCTAAAATATAACTGCTCATGGCAAATGAATTAATACCTCCCTGATCTGTGCTACCTGTTTAAAATTTTCGTGTTCTATCGTATGCTCAATATGATCAAGTGCCCAGTTGGTATGATAGGGAATATGAAACCCATGACCTCCCAGGTTCAATACAGGCAATATATCCGACTTCAAAGAATTACCGATCATCAGGAATTCAGCAGGCTGCACATCCAGGTGCCTGATCAGCTTTTGGAAATCAGACTCTTTTTTATCCGACATGATCTCTATATGATGGAAGTAGTGCTCAATGCCTGAGTTCCTGAGCTTGCGTTCCTGGTCCAGCAGGTCGCCCTTGGTAGCCACAACCAACCTGTATTTGCCTTTCAGTTCCTGCAATACTTCTTCCACACCATCCAGTAATTCAATGGGCCGGGCTAATAACTCCCTACCATATTCAATGATCTTGTCAATGGCCTCCAGGCTAATGGTCTTTTGAGAAACCCTCATAGCAGTTTCAATCATGGACAACATGAAACCCTTGATGCCATATCCATACAATGAAATATTATTCATTTCAGTCTGCAGCAATTCCCGGGCTGTTGTGTGTGCAGGTAGGTAATCTTCCAGCAAACCACAAAACTTCTTTTCTGTTTCCTGGAAATAGGGCTCATTTACCCAAAGGGTATCGTCGGCATCAAAGGCAATGACTTTTATCAGCATATGTAAATTGTAGTGGCAAAGCTGCGAATTTCCGTTGTTATTTTATCAAGGAATGCATTCGCCGCGACAGTTTGCCACGTTCAGAAATCTTATTAGTTTCAATACTAAATCATTTGTTATGCGTATTTGGTTACTGCTTTCAGCCATGGCCTTTACAATGGCTTCTTATTCACAGGAAAAAACTACCTACGATCCTGCATTAGCCAAAAAATGGGGGGCAGATGAATATGGCATGAAGCAATATGTGATGGCCTTTTTAAAAAAGGGTTCTCAGAAAGTTGATTCTACTCAAAGAACTCAACTGATACAGGGACATTTAAAAAACATTGGCAGGTTGGCCAAAGAAGGCAAGCTATTACTGGCAGGTCCCTTCCTGGATAATGGAGACCTGGCCGGGATCTTTGTGTTCAATGTGACCACTATTGAAGAAGCCAGGAAGCTGGTAGCCACCGACCCGGCAGTAAAAGCTGGTCTTTTTGATATGGAACTACATCCATGGTATGGATCTGCATCATTGATGGAAGTGGTGAACCTTCATAACAAAGGTCAAAAGAACAGCATTACAGACTAAGCGGCTGGAATGAATTATTCAATCCTTCACATGCTTCCCTGTTATCTTTTACCTGTTACATTTCCTTAGTTCAGCTGCACAAAATCAGGCCGGCGGATAAAGTTTTGCTTGTATTTGAAACGAAGATTGGTATTGACCTGTATCTGGTAACTGTTATTGAATGCATCCTTTTTAGGGAAATAAGAAGCCCTCAGCTCCATGGTGCCGAAGATCAGGCTTTCGTTGCGGGTGCGTATGCCTCCACCAAAGGCCGAATAGAACCTGGTATTGGTGTTGGCCTGTTCTGAAGGAAACTGGAATATGGTAGCACTGCTGAAAACAAACGGGGCAAACTTGAAAAAGAAAAGATTCCATGGGCTGAAGAAAACCGATTCACCCTTCACCGTGGAGCGCATAAATCCACCGAGGTAGTTGTTCTGGAAGTTATCAAACCCATATTTGCTCTCCATGACAAGGGGCGCATCCAGCAAGCCATTGAATTGCCTGCCATAACTGGCATTGAAGAACCAGCGTTGTTTCCATTTGGTACCTAATTGCCTTAGCCTGGTGAAATAATCAATATTGGCAATCAGGTTAATGTCTTCAAAATTGCTGTTATAATACGATGATCCTATGGCCAGGGAATAACTCATATGTCCTTCCTTGCGGGTGAGGTAATACCTGTCGAACGACAAGCCCAGGTAAGGGCGGTTGCGTCCTTCCTTAAAAGTCATTCCTCCGGTGAGAGATGCTTCCATACCCTCGGGTACATCTTCCTTTCTTCCAAAGCCATAGATGTACTGGGTCTTATAATAATTGAGTTTGAATATTGAAACGGAGCCCAGTAAGGCCCTTGAATTGGCAAAGGCATAATAATAACGATCCTTATACTCAAGAGGCTTTTCGGTAAAATGCTGATCGAAGAAACGTGCACTTACCAGGAAGCGTATGCGCTCAAATTCATTAGTGCTCCCAATATTTCGGGAGCTGAGGTTCCATCCCGCCCAGGCATCGTATATACGGTAGCTGTATTTGAGGTTACTGTGATACAGCGAATCGGTATTGAACATGTTGGTGGTAGAATGCCATTCTGCAGCAGCCGAATAGGTCCATCGCATATAAGGGTTGACCAGTGGCTTCTCCAGCTTAAAATATCCTAATTGTTCCTCTGCTTTCTGGGTGCTGAAAGCAGGACTGAAATTGAGGTAGCCCGCACTTCCATCTATAAAGCTACCCAGGATGTTTCGCTTTACATAGGCTGCACCAAAGCCAAACTGCTTATTCCTAGCCTTGTCGTACAGGGTTTCCACCTGCATCTTATCGCCCCAGCCCATGAAATTATCTTCCCTGGCTTCCACGCGCCCGCTTTGTGAATTCCGCACAGCCACCGCTCCGCCAATGGAAAGCACATCCTTGGTGTACACCACCACATCTACCGAATCAGGGTTACCTTTTATAGGTTTTACCTTGATATGGGCTTCCTGCAAAAAGGGAAGGTCTCTTAAATACCGCTCATTATTTCCTAACAGGAAAGGGGATAGCGGCTCATTTTCTTTAAAGAACAACTGGTTGCGCACCACCCAGGGCCGTGTGTTAACATGGACAAAATTGGCCAGGTCTGTCAGTGTGTTATTGAAAGTCTTGGTGGTATCGCCGATGAGGATACCAAAAGGAATAGGCTCAATAGTAATGTTCCGGATGATCTTGTTATTGTATTTGCGGAAGGGAAGGTCGGCACGCTCCAGGTTCTTATTTTCTTCCCTGGTGGTATCTGTGATCAGCGTTTGGGCAATAGCTCCCAATACTCCCTTTTTTGAACGGAGGCTGTCAAAGGTGTTCTCTGTTTCTCTCTGGCCCTGTGCATCGGCACGCCCTGCCATCAAAATACCAGTCAACACACAACTGCCGATATATATCCATTTGAAAAGCATCAACTCCCTATCTGGTTAAGTATTTACAAAAGCAATACCATGAAAGGCTCCAAACCAACAATTTACAGGAATAACGGCCTGCAAAGGCTAAATACACGGTCTTTATGAACATATTATTTTTTCTGGGCTTCTTTAGGGGTATGGCTGGTAACTTCTTCCTCTATCACCCGGTAGTGGGCCGCATAGGGAAGGGGGACGATTGGCCTGTTTATATTCTGCCCATACCTTGGTGAAGCTGGCCCCAAAATACAGGATAAGGGAAGAGTAAAACACGAAAAGCAACAAAAGGACCATGGAGGCCGAGGCCCCGTAAAGATTGTTAATGCTGCTATAGGTTAACAGCCAGTGGAGAATGGTTTTCCCCACAGTAAACAATAAAGAGGTGATGAGGGCTCCTACAAAGGCAACTTTCCATTGAGGTCGGGCATCAGGCAGATACCTGAACACCATCATGAACCATAACATCACCACCAATATTGAAACCACCTGGTTCAATATACCCTTAAAATAGATGGAGAGTAAAGGTGAATATTCGAATATATAACTGCTTAATAGTGTCCTGGCTCCTTCCAGCATGATGCCTACAACAAATAGAATGGCAGCGATAAACAGGACCAGCAAGGATTGGATGCGGGTATGCAAGCTTTTAATGACACCTTTTCTTTTGTGCGGACGTACCATCCATACCTGGTTAATGGAATTTTTTATGACCTTAAACAAGGTAGTGGCCACGAACAACAGGAAAACAAATCCTGCCAGTGTGATGTACCAGGTTTGCGCCATTTTCCGGAGATTGACCAGCACATCTATCAGCTGCTTTACGGCTTCAGGGCCAATGATCTCTCTTAGATTCCTGAATAGTTGTGTTCTGATAGTATGAGGGTCCAGGATCAACTTCAATGCTTGGATCAGGATGACCAGAATAGGAGGCAAGGCAAAGGTGGTAAAGAAAGCGGTGGCACCTGCCATTCGCAAAGGGTCGTTCTTCAACAACTCTTTCAGAGATAGATTGAACAAGCCTGGTATGGATGCAATTGCCTTGCGGATGGTTTTTGCCGTGAAGGTAATCATTGAACCTTTGAAAAACGAATGATGCCCTAACCGCCACCTGTTTCAACCACTGGTATAAATTTCTGTAGCTGAATGACCGTCCTGCCCTATATTGAACTGCTGTTTATTTCAACATCCGGCTCAATAGAAAAGCTGTAAATTATTTAACACACATATGCTTATGAAGTATTCTTTTGTATTGTCTTTAAAGCGCCTGGGGCTATTATTACAAGTCCTGGCACTGCTTTCCTGGCACCGGCCTGCTAATGGCCCTGGCGATGAACTGCAGGTGCCTGTTACGTATTATAAACTTCCCAATGGATTGAAAGTAGTTTTATCGCCCGATAAAACAGCGCCGACCATTGCTGTGGGAGTTTATTACAACATCGGTTTTCGTATAGAGCCCAAGAACCGCACCGGCTTTGCACACTTGTTTGAACACATGATGTTCCAGGGTTCTGAAAACCTGGGCAAGATGGAGTTCATACAATTGGTGCAAAAGAATGGGGGCATATTAAATGGCTCTACCCGTTTTGACTTTACCAACTACTTTGAAGTCATGCCTTCGCACAAGCTGGAAACAGCGCTTTGGGCTGAAGCTGATCGCATGAAAGGTCTAAAGATCACACAGGACAACCTGACCAACCAGCAGGGTGTGGTAAAGAATGAAGTGAAAGTGAACGTGCTGAATCAGCCTTATGGCGGATTTCCCTGGCTGGACATGCCTCAATACGCCAATAAGAATTGGTACAACTCTCACAACTTTTATGGCGACCTGGCAGACCTGGATTCTGCTAAGCTGGAAGATGTGGATGCATTCTTTAAAACCTTTTATGCACCCAACAATGCTGTGCTGGTGGTGTCAGGAGATTTTGAGATACCTGCGGCCCGCAAATGGATAGACCAGTATTTTGCTAAGATCCCAGCCTCTACGCTGCCTCCCAAACCAGACCTGACAGAACCGCCGCAGGAAAAAGAACAACGCTTTACCAAGGAAGATGCGCTGGCTAAAAAGCCTGCCATTGCCATCAGCTATAAAATGCCTGAACGAAATACGCCCGAATACTATGCTATGGGATTGATAGACCAGATGCTGGGACAGGGACAGGATAGCAAACTTTACGAAGCATTGGTGCAAAAGAAAGGTTATGCAAGCAGTGTGAACTCAGGGATCAATATAGGCCTGGGTAGCATGTTTGACTACAATGGTCCCATGTTATGGACCTCCAGCCTGATACATGATGCTTCAGTGCCCGCAGATTCTATCATTCACCAGTATGACATGGCAGTGGCAGATATTGCCAATCACACTACGCCCGAGGATTTGCAACTAGCCATTGTAAAAATGCGCTCTGGATTGTATGATGCTATGGGTGGCACTTTTGGAATTGGAAAGGTGAACCTCTTGGCTTCCTTTGCACTTTTTGATGATGATCCTGCCAAGATCAATAAGCTGGAGGCATCTTTTAAAAAGGTAACGCCGGAGCTCATACGAAAAGTGGCACAGCAATACATGTCGCCCAACAACAGAACTATTTTAATCATTGAACCAAAAGCTTCCAAATAATGAGAACAATCAAAATATACATCATTGCCGCTATAAGCTTTTGCATTGGCCAGCCATTGCTTGCTCAAAAGCAAACTCCTCCCGCAGGCGGCACAGCTAAAGATTTTAAGCTATCTGCCAAATCTGTCAAGACCTATTCCAATGGTTTAAAGACAATGGTGGTTCACTATGGCGAACTACCCAAGGCCACTGTCAGCCTTATCATCAAAACCGGTAATGTGCATGAAGGCCCTAACCAGGTGTGGTTAGCCGACCTTACTGGCCGCATGTTACGTGAAGGCACATCATCCAGCAACTTTGCCGCTCTTTCCAAAAAAGTGGCTATGATGGGAGGTAGCCTGAATGTAAATGTGGGAGCAACTCAAAGCACTATTTCGGGCACCGTGCTTTCAGAATACGCTCCCGACTTTATTAAACTGGTATCTGAACTGGTGATGCAGCCGGCATTCCCCGCCAGTGAGCTGGACAGGCTGAAAAGTGATTTTAAACGCAGGTTAGCTACTCAGAAAGCAGTGCCACAGGCACAAGCCCAGGAGCAGTTCTATGCAGCTGTTTATAAAGACCATCCTTACGGACGCATCTTCCCCACAGAAGAAATGCTGAACAGCTATACCACTGCCATGGTAAAGGATTTTTACAATGCCAACTTTGGAGCCAAACGCTCTGTACTTTACGTAGTAGGAAAGTTTGACGATAATGCCGTTAACACTGCCATCAATTCTTCATTGACTAAGTGGAAGCCCGGACCTGCCGTTTCCTATCCGCCAGTTACTGCCAAGGCAGTAGCAGACACTATGGTCATTGACCGTAAAGGTGCTCCTCAAACCACTTTAATGGTTGGACTGCCAGTAGTAGCGCCTACCAATAAAGATTATGTGCCCTTCCTGGTAGCTAATTCTTTATTAGGCGGTTCATTTGGCTCCCGCATCACCAGTAACATCCGCGAGAACAAAGGCTATACCTATTCGCCTTTCAGTTCAGTCAATAACCAGGTAGGTTCTTCGCTTTGGATAGAACAGGCCGATGTGACCAGTGAGCATACAGTGGATGCTTTAACAGAGATAGAAAGAGAGATCAAGCGCCTGCAGACAGAGCCTCCATCCAAGGAGGAATTATCTGGCATACAGAACTATGAGGCGGGCATCTTTGTGCTGCGCAACTCATCACCAGGAGGTATCATTGGCCAGCTGAATTTCCTGGATCTTTATGGCCTTGATGACAGTTACCTGAACAACTACGTGAAGAACTTATATAAGGTGACACCGGAGACCGTTTCTAATATGGTGCGCACATATGTGGATTATAATAAGATGATCAAGGTAATGGTGGGAGACAGGGACACCATTCAAAAACAAGTGCAAAAGGCTAAGGCAACGCCAAGAACTTTTTAAATCAAAGTAATTAAGATAAAGCCTCCTTTCACATGAAAGGAGGCTTTTTATTTGCGTCCATCTGAGCAGGGATATCTTCTATGCTATTCAGACACGGATGTCTTATTAGTACTAACTGTATCGTACAGTTGCTTTTTGATCTTAAGCGCAATTTCCATTGTCATTATGACCACTGTCATTGTTTAATAATTATGGCCTGCATACCTTGTGCTGCTCTCCAAATTTGACTCCCCTGAAAACTGATTTATTCTTCATTTAAAACAAAAGGAGTCTGTATGTTAGTAAGAGAAATGTTTCTGAAAATTGCACCAGAACGCATCAATGAAGTAAAAGAGTTGTACAGGAAAGAAATCATTCCTGCTTTGAAAAATGTAAAAGGCTGCATAGATGCCCGGTTGCTGGCCCCTACAATGAATACTGAAGAATTCATTGCTTACTCAGAATGGAAAACCAAAGGTGATGTTGAGCTTTATGAAAAAGGCCCTGTTTATCAGGAACTGCGCGGTAAAGTTGTTCCTTTCACCACAAAAGAACCAGTATTGAAAACCTACACATTTGAAAAAGTAGAGGAACTGGTTCCTGAAATGCATTAAGGGTTTTTTATACCCACTGTAAAAGCCTGGGCGCTTTACTGAAGATATGTGGGTAATAAAATAAACCGAGGTCATTCCCAAAAGGAGTGACCTCGGTTCGTATAATTGCCATACTATCAATACCAGGTATTATACAACAATAACTCATCCTCGCTACCCGGGAAAACAACGGTAGAATTGAAGCGTAATCCTATTTTTTCCAACAAGCTTATGGATCTTTCATTAGCAGGAAGAGTAATAGCAGAAATAACAGGCAACCCCAATGTCTTTTTTGCATATTCCAGTGTGGCATGTGCTACTTCCTGTGCATAGCCCAGGCCATGGTAAGCAGGTAAAAAGGCAAACCCGATATCTGGATTGTTCAATGTATCGCGTTTAATGATGCCACACATGCCTATTGGGGTTTGGTCTTGCTTCAATTCAACCATATACAAACCAAATCCGTTTTGCCTGTAACTTTTCAATGGCCCGTTATTTAAATATTCCCTGGCCTGCTCTTCTGTTTTAATATTTCTATCTCCAATGTATTGTATCCAACCGGGGCTATTAAGTAATTCCACAATAAACGCGGCATCATCTTCTGTAAACTCTCTTAATAGCAATCTTTCTGTTTGCAATATTGCTTTCATAATTTGTACAAAGAGGATTTTAATTTCATAGCTGTTTCTAACAATAGTAAAGCTATGCTAGTAAAGTTTTACCCTCTAGAGCTAAATTACCGCCTACCTATAACTGGCAAAGTTTTTTAAAGTATAGCGTTTCAATATATATGTTTGTTGAAACAAACAAAACTAACGATGATCACTTACATTGAATTATGGAAGGCCAAACAGGCCTGGCTGGATTTATCTACTGAAGAAAGAGGAAATTACATGAACGCTTTAGGCCCTGCCATTCAACAGCTTGTGGAAAGTGGTGTTCAAATTGTTAGCTGGGGCGCTAATGACAACACTACTTTCAGTAAGGCAGACTATGATTATTTTGCTGTATGGACATTCCCAAATACAGAAACAGCAAAAGGATTTGAAAAACTGGTAGAAGGCGCCGGTTGGTACCATTACTTTGACCAGGTTAATCTCATGGGCACCGCAAACGGACCACAAGAAGTGATAGGTCAAATGATATCATTGTAATAAAGTTGCCCGAACGAACATAATCACTGAAAAAACCCCTGCATATATTTTATACAGGGGTTTTTCATTTTGCTGCAACCTTTTACTAGAAGAACTTACTACAATCTATAAATGACTGCCTGGTAGGGCTTAAGTGTGATTGTTGCATTTGTTTTTGACAAGACAGGCCTGTCATTATAGTTTGACAAAAGCAATGTGGCACCGGATAGGTTCAGCTTAATATTAGCCTTTGCTTGTGTAGAAGAAAAGTTCAGCAGGACTAGCATCTTTTGATCTCCACCTTCCCTGGTATATGCATATACTTTTGAATTAGCCTTGTCCAGGAGGGTGTATTTTCCGTAAACTAGTACAGGCATATTTTCTTTGCGAAGCTTTACCAACTGCCTGAAGTAATTGAGGCAACTGCCCTGGTCTTTTTCCTGGGCGGCTGCATTAATGGTCTTGTAGTTGGACGTTACTTTTATCCATGGCTTACCCTGTGTAAATCCTGCGTTGATACTTTCATCCCATTGAAAAGGAGTGCGGCCATTATCCCTGGCCGAGAATTGCAAGCGATGAAAAGTAGCCTGCAAATTGGCACCGGTAGATTGTGCATACTTGTATTCATTGCGGGTTTGCACATCAGGGAAGTCTTCAATCTTTTCAAAGCCCGCATTGGTCATGCCCAATTCATCGCCATTATAGTAATAGGGGGTGCCCCGCATGGTCATGATGAATGTGGAAAGCATTTTGGAAGATACTTCCCTGAACTGTGGACTATTATTGCCAAACCTGCTAACCATCCTTGCCTGGTCGTGGTTGGCCAGGAAAATAGAAAGCCATCCTTTCTCAGCAAAGGCGCTGTCCCAGCGACTGAAGACTTCTTTAAAGCGTAACATGCTGTAGCCTTCGGGTTTGGCAATATCCACACCATCAAAAGCATACGCCATATTGAGTTCGTGGCGGTCCTCATCCACCAGGTTGTGCGCATCCTCAAAGGAATTACCTGCACCTTCAGCCACACTCATCACATCATATTTGCTCAACACTTCCTTATTCATTTCCTGCAGGTAACCATGCAAATTCCCCTGCATAGCGTAATACTTTATAAAGTCCTTCTCAAAACCTTTTGGAAACTGTGGGTAGGTGGTGTCCTTGGCTGCAAACTGGAAAGCATCCAACCTAAAGCCATCGATTCCCTTATCCGCCCAAAATTTCATCACGTCATAAACCTCCTGCCTGAGCTTTGGATTTTCCCATTTCAGGTCGGGTTGCTTGCGTGAAAAATAATGCAGGTAATAAGCATTGGTCAGCGTATCGTATTTCCATGCATCATGGTTCACATCAAAAAGGCTATAACGATAGGGTGGTTTTCCATTCTCTGCATTCCACCAGTGGTAGTAATCACGGTATTTACTGCTGCGTGAACTCCTGCTTTGCCGAAACCACTGGTGCTCATCGCTGCTGTGGTTTACTACCAGGTCCATTACCAATTTGATGCCGCGCTGGTGCAGGTCTTTCAGTAAGGCATCAAAGTCGGCCATGGTGCCAAAGTCTTTCATAATGTTGCGGTAATCGCTTACATCGTAACCATTATCGTCATTGGGGGAGCTGTATATTGGGTTCAGCCAAACAGCAGTTATCCCAAGACTTTGCAGGTAATCAAGCCGGGAGATGATGCCTTTCAGATCGCCAATACCATCACCATCACTATCCTGAAAGCTGCGGGGATAGATCTGGTAAACAATGGCTTCCTTCCACCATTTCTTAGTGGTTGCATCAGGGGTTTGGCTTGATTGACTATAGCTTACCTTAAAAGACAGGCCAAGGAAGATACAAATGATCCAAACGAAAGTGCTTTGTCTCATAAACCAATATTGGGTTTGGTAATACAGAAGAGCTTTGAAGTCTACATGAAAGTTACGCGAATACAGAGTTACTATGTAATGGCTTGGTTTACTGTACCAATATTCAGTATGTCCACCTTGCATTAAGGAGCAAGAGCATAACAGCAATTGTGCAATTTTTCCCACTTACTCAAAATAGCTTCCCGGTTTCTCATTACGGCTGGACACCGCCTTGCTTACTTTATAATTTACACTAAAGATCGATTTGTTAGCTGCTTAAATGCGATGCGATCTTATTCATCACTTATAAAACAAATAAAATGAGAAAGTTATTCACCTTTTCAGTAGTATTTACAGCGTGCTTTTTACTGTCTTGTCAGAAAGACTCCATAGACAATAAAACAACCAATAATGAAAACCTGGTGCCTGCTGCAAAAATGAACCAGGAGAAAGATCTTCCTTTTAAAGGATCTTATTCCACATCATCTGAAATCCTTCAGCCTGCACCCTTTTTAAAAACCAGGATTACCGGTACCGGTAATGCCACACACCTGGGGAACGGCACATTTGTGGCCACATCCACAGTAAATTTCACTACGCCACCTCCGTTTCAATTAGGAGGAACAGCAACTTTTACCGGGGCTAATGGTGATGAGTTTTATACAACCTTTACGGGCACAGCCACGCCTACTGGAACAGGGTACCTGGATATAATCAACGTGCATACCATCACGGGGGGAACAGGGAGGTTCCAAAATGCAAAGGGAGGTTTTACTGGCTACACTACTGCCTTTCCAGGGCATACCGAAGCGTATATTGATTATAAAGGAACTATAGTCTACTAATAATAGATATAACTTTTGAGTATGAACATTCATGTATGGCTAACCGCGCCATGGGCAGTTTGCCAGGAATAGATCTCACTGGAATTTTTTATATTTAATATAAGCATACGATTCAAGTGTCTACTCGTCTTCTCATCTTGTTCTTCTTATTTATTCACTTAGGCAGCGATGCACAAACCTATCGCATCGATAGCATGAGAAACAGGCGGTCATTATTAAAAGGTCGCGCTGAGGTAGATTGCCTGAACAGTTTAAGCGAACAATTTTGTTACCATTGGATCCACGCAGACTCTGCACTCCATTATGCAGGGATGGCCTTGCGGAAAGCTTCTTCTTTAGGCTATCGAAGCGGACAGGCAGAAGCATGGATGATGGAAGGAGATGTACTAGGGAAGTTATTGGGAGAACCTCAAAAAATGGTATCTAAAAATACCTGGGCCATCAATGCATTAAGAAACACAAATGATCAACGTGCACTTGGCAAAGCTTACAAAAACCTGGCATTAGGGATGGCGCTGGTGGGAGATTACCACCATGCGGTTGATACGGCCATGAAGGCCAAACAAATCGCTGTTATCACAAATGATAAATCATTATTGGGATGGTCTTTAGAAACCATTGGTTTTGCTTATGCCAAAAGCGGGCAGTACTGGAAGGCTTTTGAGCAATTGATAGAAGCGCAGCAGATTGGCAAGGAAATCAATGATTCACTATTGGTATCGATATCACTGGCATTTATTGCCCGTTGTAGTAACCGGGTTGGGGATCCCCGGAAAGCTTTGGAATACTATTATGCATTTCTTCATTATGCCAATTCATTTGTGCTGCTCTGGCCTCATCTGGAAGACATCGCCTATGCCCATTTGCAATTGAAACAATATGACTCAGTATTATATTACCAACATCAACACAGGCACAATATTGATTCCCTAACAACTGACCTTGCCGTCAGGAAAAGATTTGTTTCTTCTTTGTGGGGCTTTTCCACCGACATCCAATTGGCTCACCAACAATACGATTCGGTATTATTACAAATACTACCTACTCTGCCAAAGCAACGGCAAAACAAAGATGTGGTTCCGCTCATGTATTCTTTGCTTGTGGCAGGAAAAGCCTTGCTAGGTAAAGGAGATTACCCCGCTTCTCTAAGTTATACACGGGAGTTATATCAATTAGCATCAGGCATTGATAACAAGCAGTTTTTAAAAGATGCCGCTCAACTGCTGGCCTCCACATTTGAAAAGTTGAAAAAGAGCGACAGTGCTTATACTTACTTTCTACAGTATGTTACCTTAAAAGATTCAATGGAAACGGCCCAGTATGCCGGAAGGACTGCACTATATCTTGCAGCCTCAGAAGCCAATAACAAAATTAGTCTCTTACAAAAGAACAATGCCATTCACCAACAACAATTGGCCTTAAACAAAAAGAAGATAGAACATCAGTTACAAGTCAGGAACATACTAATAGCGGGCTTTGGTCTTGCTATCTTATTTTCAATAATGATCGGAAGTAATCTTATCCTAAAGCGAAAGAATGATAAGTTACGCAATGAACAGGAACAATCAGCTTTACGACAGAAAACACTTGAATTAGAAATGCAGGCTTTGCGTGCCCAGATGAATCCGCATTTTATTTTCAATTGCCTCAGCGCCATAGATAACCTGATCCAAACCAACCAACCGGACAAAGCCACTACCTGTCTTTCCAGGTTTGCCAAGCTGGTAAGAGGAGTTTTGGATAGCTCTAAGAACAACCTTGTTCCTTTTGAAAAAGATTTTGAAACGATGAAGCTCTACCTGGAGATGGAAAAGTTTCGCTGCAATAATAAATTCAACTATGATCTGAATGCGGATGATGCTTTGCTGCATGGCGATTACAAAGTGCCGCCACTGATCATACAGCCTTTCATTGAAAACGCTATTCATCACGGCTTACTCAACAAGCAGGATAGCAATAGGGAGCTTCAAGTGAAAGCACAACTTGAGGATGAACACATTGTATACTCCATTATAGATAATGGCATTGGACGCAAAAGAGCTAACGCTATCAAACAACTGAACAAGCCTTACCAGCGCTCTTATGGAATAGAGATCACTAGGGAACGTATCCAATTGCATAATAAAGATGGTATTGCATCTGACCTGGTTATTTCAGACCTTGAAGAAGAAGGAATGCCTGCCGGTACAAAAGCAATCGTACGGATCAATTGTTTTCAATAAATATTGATACATGCTTAGATCTGTTCTTATAGATGATGACCAAAGTAACCTGAGTGCATTAAGCGAAAAGCTGACAAAGCATTGCCCACAGGTTGAGATCATTGGCCGTTGTGATAATGCACAAGATGGAATAGCAACGATAGAAAGTAAAAAGCCTGACCTGGTATTTTTAGATATCGAGATGCCGGTTACCAATGGATTTGTGTTATTGCAGCAATTGAAGTACAGAAGCTTCGGATTAATATTTGTTACAGCATACGACCATTATGCTATCAAGGCCATTAAATACAGTGCATTGGATTACCTGGTAAAACCAGTTGAAATAGATGACCTGAAAGCAGCCGTGGCCAAAGCAGAATCAAACAGGGAGAACCGCCATGCACAACTGCAGTTGGAACTACTGCTGGAACATTTAAATAAAAAACAGCCAAAACGTATCACCATTCCCACGAGCGACGGGCTCCAGTTTATCAATATTGATGATATCATTTACTTGGAGGCGAGTAACAATTACACTTATATCTATCTATGCACCAATCAAAAGTACCTTGTTAGCCGCACGCTGAAAGAATTTGATGACATGCTGCCTCCAGATCCCTTTGTGCGCATCCACCATTCTACTATCATCAATAAGTATTATGTTGAAAAATACATCCGTGGAGATGGCGGACAGGTGGTGATGCGGCACGGAACAGTACTGGATGTATCTAAACGTAAAAAAGCAGAGTTTCTCCAGGCAATTGGTCATTAAGACCTTCAAATTTCTAATGCCTTTAGGAAAGCAGTCAATTAAACCATACAGCATAACCTTGCCTTCTAAGATCCAATGCCAGCTTTTCTTCCATTTTCAATGCCTCCTGCCTGGTCATACTTTTTGCATTCAGGTGTTCATAAAGACTAGGCCTTAAATACCGGCCATATTTGTGTGGCAGGTAGGCGGATAGCTTGATACCTTTTTGATTGATGTACCCGTTTTTGTGTTGTTCAAATCTTTCTTTTGGAGTTTTACTGGTCATGCCGACATAAAGGCACTCCAGCACCCCATTGAATTGGGGATTAGCGGCACGGAATTTCGCGTTTTCCGTAAATACACGCTTTGAAAGCTCAATGACGTATACGCTGTATTTCAAACTACTGATTTGAGGGTCTGTATATCAAGATACCACTCTCCCGGCATATTCTGTTTCTCCGGAAGTTTACTATGGTCTCCGGGTAAACAGGCTTGCTCAATAATGTTATATGCAACCTTTCATTTATTAGAAATATTTTTTTCAAAATACTAATACGGGTGTTTCATAAGAGCCGATACCATTACCGGATCTCAAAGCTTATAACTTTTGGTTGAATGGTGGGCTTGCCATTTACTTTCGTTGGTGTCCAGTTATCCATGGTTTGCAATGCCCTGATCAAATCATATTCATAACCAATATCAGAAACGGGCTTAAAGTTCGTCATCTTACCTTCCGTATCGATTGTCATTTGAATCCTGATAACACCCTTTACTCGAATAGAAGTTAATTCTATTCTTTCTCTGATCTGTGTATAAAACCTTTCCATGCCACCAGGGTAAGTGGCATACTCCCAATTGTTCTTTTGATTCTTGAAGCAGCGGTTCATCTGGAACTGTTCTGCCGCTTCAAACATGGGGGCTTTTTCAATAACGCAATATGTGGTGTCTTTATATGATTCAGTTCCTGCAGCAGGTGAGATCATTTTCCCACTGATCAATTTCCCCTCCTTGTATTTTTCAATATTGGTGGTCATGTTCCGGAAAGAAACCACGTTTTTCCATGTTCCGTTCTTCCGTCCATTCAAAACTTCACCCGAGGTTTTTATAAACTTCTCAGGAGAAGCATAACCAAACCATTCCCCGTTTCCAGATTCTACTAGTTTCTTCCCCTCTTCATTCCAGAACTCCTTTACCAGGATTTCATTTTCCTGGAAGTCTAGTACTTGTCGCTTTGTACCGTTCTCATAGAAGTATTCCCAAATCCCGCTTTTTTTGTCATTAGTATACTTACCTGATTGTGCAAGCTGCCCATTTTGGAAATATATATTGAACAACCCTTCCTTTTTCCCATCAGTATAGTTTCCTTCAGTGGCTATCGTAGAATCTTTAGAATAATAGTCGACAAATTTTCCCGCAAAGGTTAATAGCACTGTATCCAGCCTTGTGGTCCTGAAAATGGTTCCGCAGATGGGCTTCACCAACTGCCAGTTGTCATTATAATAAAAAACCAGGGTATCCGCACCTGCCTGTCGCATCACTTCATAAACTGTTGTGGGTCGTGCTTCAAAATCCGCAGCGTCGTCTGTTTGCGAATAAAGAAAGTTGAAGGATAAAATAAAGATTACTGCAGATAAAACTTTTTTCATTGAGTACCTATCTGTTTTCATAATGGCATCACAGGGTTAGAGACCGAAAATAAGATGCTTTTCTATGCTAAATATCTAAAATTCCACTCAACCCATTCGAATCAATTGGAGCCGAAGTGTGTTGATGTACCACTTTCCAGCCTTCTTCAAATTTTGAAAATCCAAGGCTTATTCTATTCTTCATGCTCCTTAATACCATGCCATCGGTTGAGATAGCCTGAAATGAAATCAACGCACTCGCAAATGCTGCATCTAAGGATTGGTGAATATTTATCATTTCGAATTCTACTTTCACCTTTTCTTCGCCTAAAGACCCTAACCAATCCTCTATAGATTTATTCCATTCTAATGAATTTATAATGAACCCTTTGTCCCACATATCGAAAATCACAGCCTGCACATCATAAAGCCTGATTATAGCTTTTACGTCCTTGGCCCAAACTGAAGCCTGGTAAATAGTAAAGAAATCCCCGATCTCCATGAATAGTATAATTTTTTGAATTGAATGCTATTACAATAACATCATATGTCCATCTACCGTGAGCTGCCTTGGTAACTTCTTCCTTAATGAGTCTCTTTCAGTATGAGTAACATCCGTGGGACACTCATTTGGAAGGCGAATTTTGTTTAGGCGGTACTACCCTTGTCGAGTGAAGTAGCTTTATTTTCCATGTGCCACTTTCCTTACTCAAAACGGCACTTTCTAACCAATTGACTGTTTGTTGTTTCTCGTTAAGTGAGGATTCTGCCGTATTATGGTAACTAACCCAGGCAATATTTCCATTCTGCTCCGTATTGATAAATTGAAATTTATTGATCCGCTTGATGACTGAGTTTTTGCGTGCATATACTTTGGTGATCAGTGTATCCATATTCCAGACAGCTCCATCCTCAAGAAGGATAAAGTCCTGAGTAGCATTTGCTTTTAATTTATCCGCATTGATCTCTGAAATCCCATCAAAGAACTTTGAAATGGACGCTTCAATACTTTCCTTTTCTATTTGTGAAAAAGAGTTGAATTGAAAAAACAAAACAAACAGCATTAAGCAGAGCATTTTTTTCATATAGTGTATGTTGAGGTTTAAAATTTACACTCCATTTCCCGATGAGCTACCACAGCGACAACTTGTATTTCCAGGTTGTCCCATGGAACTCATAGGTTATTGTTCATACGCTCACTTTGCTCCTTCGGCATCGGCATATGTATCAACTCACAAAAACTCCTAAAGCAATGTTTATAATTTCGGCCGATAAGTCGCATACTGATTATCTTACAGCGGTAGAAACTGATGCGATAACTCATCGAGGAAGGAAAATCTTATTTAGTATTTGATACCATCGGGAGGCTGGTATTCCAAATGTTGGAACAAACTCTCCATTCATTATCTTCTTTTTTCCAAACACAGACGTATTTTCCTTTGTCGAGTACTGCATTATTATCACCCCCCAAAAAATAATTTCCTTCTTCAATAATATACTTACCACCATCCAAAACCCTGGTAGTTTCATCAGTAAATTTCTTAATCCCCATTCTTGAAAAAGCCATTACAGCCGGAACAATTGCAGCTTTACCAACTATTTGTTCGCCATTGGGGGGCAATACCACACAGTCAGAAGAAAAATGTTCCACAAGATTTACGCTGTCCCCTTCAACCATTGCTTTGTCATAGATTAAGTTTCTTTCTTCTACTATCTTCCTCATATCAGTATTACTCATTGCATTGGCTTTTTTTTCTGAAGCAGTAGTACTGCAGCTTGCAAATGCAAAAATCATTAAAACAAAAAGAGATAGAAATTTCATATTGTGTTATTTAAAGTGAAGAATAAAAAATTATTGTTGAGGATAAGTTGACCAGGTAGCATTAGTTACTAGCCTATTTTATTATTGGCCTTGAAAAATCAAACTGGATAACATAACAAATGGAATAATCCCGAGGAATCGATGGTTTGATTGGCATATAACCTTGTTTCGTTTTGGTTGGAATGTGATTAGGTTGGCTTTTACAAAGGACTTATCATAAACTTACAAAACACAAATTAGATTTACAATACTCCTTTTTACACTTACATTTCTTAATGGTTATGTTGCCATAACTATTATCCCTTCCACGGTGAGTCGATACAGCAACGGCTTGCATTAAAAGTTCACCCGTAAGACTCAACTGTTTTTGTTCAACACTCTCTTTCCTCCATCGGCAACGATATGTTCATTAACTCACGATAATTCCGAAGCCTTAGATTATGATTTGGCCGATGATTTATTGGTTAAGGTAAGTATAATTATAGTCTGGTAAAATATCACAAAAGGAACTGAAAGACTGATTATCCGACATGAATATCACAATCTACTTAAAATACCGGCAATCACCCCATCACCAACTCCATCACCAGAACTACGCCCATCCCCAATACGCCACCGATAATCGCAGCCACGGCATCCATCACTTCGTAATGCCCATGGCCGGTAAATTTGGAGTACAGTTCAAATCCATAGCTGATTGCTATTACTATTACCAAACTTATTAAAGTAGCCACATACAAATGTGCAGGCAGCAGGTACATGCTTACAGCCTGTAATACCAGGCCCATGGTAATGCCCACCCAAAAATGCTTCCATTTATCCTGCGCTATCTTCATAAGGAAATATATGCTTCTATCGGTGATAATTTTATTGTTCTTCTCTCCCCCTTACTTGTTGTTCATCATCTTTCGGTGAAGGGCATTGCTGATAACCCTGGCAAAACTCACTGCTGTTTTTGCATCACCATGAATACAAATAGTCTCTGCCTGTATAGGAATAATTTTACCAGATAAGGTGGTCACTGTTCCCTGTTCCACTATTTGCATCACCTGATGCAGGCTTTCCGCCTCCTTTGTGATCAGGGCATTCGGTAGGGAGCGCGGCGTTAAACTTCCATCATCCCTGTACGTACGGTCAGCAAATACCTCGCTGGCGGTTTGCAATCCCATGGCCTGCGCCTCGCTTATAAGATAGCTACCGCTCAATCCATAGATCACCAGGCTATCATCGAAATCCTTTATCGTTTGTGCTATGATCTTTGCCATTTTCGCATCTCTTGCCGCCATATTATACAGGGCACCATGTGGCTTTACATGGTGCAGCTTCACTCCTTTTTCCCTGGCTATCAGGTCCATCTTAATGATCTGCTCAATAACGATCGCATAGAGCTTGTCTTCCGGCATATTGATTTCACGCCTGCCGAAGAACTCCTTATCCCTGAAGGAAGGGTGCGCGCCTATCTTGACATTGTATAATTTGGCCAGTTCAATGGTACTGCGGATGGTCTCTCCATTTCCTGCATGAAAACCACAGGCAATATTGGCGGAGGTAATGTAAGGCATCAGCGCTTTATCATTGCCTATGCCTTCACCCACATCACAATTAATATCAATGGCCCGCAACATGTATGGTTATTAAATAGGGTTTCGTCTTTAGTGAAAAATAGAGGTGCAAATATCCTCAACTCAAATATTCTTCAATGCGCAATTTACTGGCTAGTTGTAATTGCTGTAAATATTTTTGCTGCCTGATCTTCTTTGTTTCTGCAATGGTTAGATCGGTGAGTTCAAACTGTATCACATCATTGGCTTTCTTTTGTGCCAGTATAGGTAGATGGGCAGATATCACCTGTGCCACCCTGGGATATCCTCCAGATGTCTGGTGATCCGCCATCAGTATGATCAATTGCCCATCGGGCAACCATTGCACCGTACCAAAGCTTACAGGCGCAGACACCAGCTCGGGGCCATTGATACCTTCAAGTTTGGGCCCCGCCAGCTTGTAACCCATTCGGTCTGCATCGATGGTTACCTGGAACCAGCTGGTTAAAAATGTTTCCCTTGTTTCTGCCGGCATCCATTGCCATTCGCTGCCGATGATGAATTGTATATTATTCCGGTTGCTTACTATTTCCTGCGATTTCCATGGCAATACCATGCAATCCTTTGTTTTCAGGAAGGCTGCCAGGCTTTCCTGCTTTTTAACCAGGGGAATAATATCATCCTTTCCCAGCATCCTTCCCCCTATGCCTCCTACTGCTGCTCTTAGGTTGGTACTGTAACTATTCAGCCAGGGTTCCAGTTGCATGTCATGCCACACCGCCACGTAACACCTGGCACCTGTTACCATCTTGTTGCATTTCAAAAATGCATTGGGACCAACCATTATTGGGTGATGCATGGGAATCTCTATACCATCAACTGTAGGAGCAAAGTCGGCACCCGTCAGGCAAATGATGGTAGGACTGGTAAATTCAATTTGTGCACTGGGAAAATGCATTTCTATTACAGGTGAGCGAAGGTCTTTTCCCAACAGCGCATTGCCCAATTGAGCAGAAAAACGATCCATCGGGCCATTGACATTGATGCCCAGGTGTTGATAGCCCCACCGGCCTCCATCCTGGATGGTATCGAAAACGCCTGGTTTAATGATTCTCAAACTCATCTTCTGTAACAGAATAAAATTTTACCTGGTCACCAGGTTCAAAAAGCACGGGGGGCTGCCTGTCAGCATCAAAAGGCTTCACAAGGGTGCGCCCTATGATCTGCCATCCACCTGGTGAATCCAGGGGATAAATGCCCGTTTGCCGCCCTGCAATACCAACAGATCCTGCCATTACTGGCTGCGGCACAGGCTTTCTTTTTATGGATATTTTTTCATCCACCACACCCATATAGGAAAACCCGGGAACAAATCCCAACATATAAACCCTGTAAGTTCCAGCAGTATGAAGCCGTATGATCTCTTCCACACTCAGGTTGTTTTGTGCTGCTATGTAATGGATATCCGTGGCATACTTCTCTGCATAACAAACAGGGATGCGTATGGTCTTGCCCACCGGGCTCACGCCATCTGATGCATTCCGTATCAATGCATCCAGCATTTCAGCCATCACATCAAAAGCCGTTAAGCCATTTTCCATGTGGTGCAACACATCCATCACATCATAATAAACTGCCAGTGAGCTATACGCAGGCACCAGGTCTTTGATAAAGGGATGCTGCTGATCCTTCAAAAAATGAAAAAGCCGCAGCACATCATCGTTGATCTCTTCATTGATGGTGTTACCAAAATCTATCAGCAAGGCAGTATCACCAAGAGGAAATAAGCTATATGGTCGATACAAGGCCATGAATACAGTTCAATGTAAGAAAAGAAGCTTGAACTACGAAGGTATATAAGGCCGCTATCAAATAAAAGGATGTTGGTGGCAATAGCCCTTTATCTAAAACAAGATCCCGCCTAAAAAAGCGGGATCTGTATATTTCACTTAAAACTTAAACTTTATCAGGCCATTACGGCGCTACCATACATTTCTTCCCTCAGTTCTTTCACACGCTTGTCTTCCATGTATTCATCAAACGTCATTAGCCTGTCAATGATGCCCTTAGGCGTCAATTCAATGATGCGGTTGGCCACCGTCTGTAAGAAAGTATGGTCATGAGAGGTTAACAATACAATACCCGGGAAGGTTTGACAACCTTCGTTAAAGCTTTGAATGCTTTCCAGGTCCAGGTGATTGGTAGGTTGGTCAAGCACCACCACGTTGGGATTTTGCAGCATCATGCGGCTGATCATGCAGCGCACTTTCTCACCCCCGCTTAATACGTTTGTTTTCTTACTGATATCATCACCGCTGAAAAGCATTTTGCCCAGGAAACCACGAAGGAAGGGTTCATCGGCATCCGTTACGTGCTGTGGCACATACTGGCGCAGCCACTCCATCAGGTTCAGGCCATTTTCAAAGAAGCCATTGTTCTCCACTGGCAGGTAGGCTTTTGTAATGGTGGTTCCCCATTCAAACTTACCGCCGTCAGCTTCCATGTTGCCATTGATGATCTCAAAAAAATTGGTTACTGCCAATGGATCCTTGCTCAGGAAAGCGATCTTCTCACCCTTATTGATGCTGAAGGTTACCTTGCTGAATAACTTACGCCCTTCCACAGCCGAAGAAAGGTTCTCCACGTTCAATATCTGGTTACCTACCTCACGCAATGGCTGGAAAATGATACCAGGATAGCGACGGTTGGAAGGCTCTATTTCTTCAATGGTCAGCTTTTCCAAAGCTTTCTTACGGGAAGTAGCCTGCTTGGATTTAGAAGCGTTGGCCGAGAAGCGGGCAATAAAGTCCAGGAGCGCCTGGCGCTTTTCCTCGGTCTTCTTATTCTTGTCATTGATCTGGCGGGCCATCAATTGCGATGATTCGTACCAGAAAGTATAGTTACCTGTAAATACCTTGATCTTGGCGCGGTCCACATCTGCCACGTGTGTACATACGGCATCTAAAAAGTGACGGTCGTGCGATACTACCAGCACGATGTTCTCATAATCTGCCAGGAAGTTCTCCAGCCAGCCAATGGTTTCTATATCCAGGCCGTTGGTAGGCTCATCGAGCAACAGGATATCGGGGTTTCCGAATAATGCCTGTGCCAGCAATACCCGTAGTTTTAAAATAGAAGGAATGTCCTTCATCAGCATCTGGTGATATTCTTCCTTTACGCCCAGCTCGCTCAAAAGTGTTGCAGCATCGCTTTCAGCGGTGTATCCACCCATTTCGCCAAATTCAGCTTCCAGTTCTCCAGCCTTCATGTAGTCATCTTCTGTGGCATCAGGATCGGCGTAAATGGCATCTTTCTTATGCATCACGTCCCACATTTTCTTATGACCCATCAGCACAGTGTTTAATACCGTCTGCTCATCAAATTCAAACTGGTTCTGCTTCAGCACCGCCATACGCTCACCTGGCGTAATGGTCACCGTTCCTTTATTAGGCTCAATTTCCCCGGAAAGTACTTTTAAGAAGGTAGATTTACCGGCACCGTTAGCGCCAATAACGCCATAGCAGTTACCCTTGGTAAACCCAATATTTACCTCGTCAAACAATACCCTCTTACCGAAGGAAAGCGATACATTATTAACTGAAATCATATTTGTCTGGAGTTTTACCGCTTCTAAAGCTTACTATCCTATGAAACGGCGGGCAAAGGTACAAATTTATGCCTGCTTTGCAGGTAAGATAAACGTTAAGAATACCTTCTGCTCATCCAGCCCGTTATTGTAAAACCGTTCATTTTACCAGGCTTATTTTGAAATTCCTGGTGCTCATCCGCATTCCATGGCAAAGTAGTTGCTTGCCTTACCTTAAAACTATATGAAAAGGATATTAGGTATTTGCCTGTTGGTTATGGCTATGGGCTGTGGCAGTAATGAAACTTCAGATGATGCCAACAGCCAGGGAGAGAGACCCAGGGATGTAAATGAAGCAATTACTGATTCTACCAAAATTGTCAATGATTCAGCCATTATGGTAGATACGGTCAAAGACAGGCAAACACAGGACAGCACCGGAAATAGGAAATAATATCAAACATGAAACTATTCTATTTATTATTCATGGCTGCAGTGATGGCCTCGTGTAATAATTCCACGGAAACTGCAGCACCCACTGAAGTGGACAACACTAAGAACAACGATACGCCTTTTGTACAGCATGACTCCTCTCAAAACATGCAGGCAACACCGGTAGATTCTACCAAACAGGACAGCACTCAACAAAAACAATAAAAATTATACTATGAAAAAGGTTTTGATCGCAATGGCAGGCTTTATTATTCTTCAATCTTGCAGCAATAATGGTGGTGAAAGTGGCGCCGTGAATGACGGTATCAAGCCAGTAGATTCCAATGGCGGCCTGGCAGATACACCATACGTGAATGCCCAGCCGGCCACAGACAGCACGCAAATGGAAAACCGTGTGGACCTATCCAAAAGAGACACTTTCGATAAGAACCCCAAAAAATAATCTGGAAGATTAATCTGCCCCCGCTGTTCCAGGTGGGGGCAATGGTTGTTCCACTTCCGGAGCCAGCTTTTGCCTGCTGTATTTTTCCAGCCGGTTCAGTAGCCATACGGCAAATACCAGCCAGAGAAAACCAATGCAGTAACCTGCTATCACATCGGTGGCATAATGCACCCGCAGGTACACCCGTGTAAAGCCAATAATTAATATCAACAACATCAAAAGGAAAATAAGTACCCATTTGCTGTTTTTCTCACGGTAAGTTTTAAAAACAATATAGATCAGCAGGCCATAAAAGGTCACACTCATCAGGGCATGTCCACTGGGAAAGCTCAGTCCTTTGGCTTCATAAAGCAATGGTATGCCCGGCCTGGGCCGGTTGAAAAGATGCTTGAGAATAAACATCAGCAAGAGGCTACTGATAGCAATGGCCGGCACCTTAATGGAGTACCATTTGTGTTTACGGATAAGTAAGTAATACCCTATCAGCACCAGGTTGGCCGGTATCAGGAACTCATGCGAGCCCAGGAATGTAAAGAACAACACGATCTCATTGTTCTTTTCACTGACATGCGAGCTTAATAATTTAAACACCCGCTCATCAAAGCCGGTGCGGTGCATAAAGAAAATCCGGCGGGTTACAAAGATGAACACCACCAGGGCACACACAAACAGGCTGACAACGATCGCCATCTCCACTGATAACAAAGCCATTGCCGCGGCCGTCTTCCTGAACCTTGCCGATATCCACCGAAACATAGGGTGGATGTTGCAAATAACATTCCGGGGCTGGAGGGAAGTCAAAAGTAAAAAGTAAAAATTAAAAAAGGGGGGAGTGGGAAATGAAAAATGGAAAATGAAAAATGGAAAAGAGGTTGACAGGTTGACTGGTTGACAGGTTGACAGGGGATGAGCATGTTTGTCTTTAACGTGTTCCGTTAGGAACACTTTGTCTGTAGAACAAAAGTTTACACTTTTCAAAGCGTTCCAGCGGAACGCCTGGTGATTACCAGGTTGATACCCAGGTAAATTTAATTCTGCCTGGAAGCATGCTGTTTACTACTTCCTCTATAGCAACTCCCTATCTCCTTCCTATCAACTGGCTACCTAGGGTATAGATACTGCGTGATGATCACGCAGTAAGTATAGCGTAGATAGGGAGAAGGATGGACGCAGCTATATGGGAGACTGGGAGGAACCGATGAATATCGAACAAGGAATATCGAATGTCGAAGGAAGAGAACTAAGATTTATTAGATTCAATAGAATTATTAAGGAGATGGGGTTCTCCTAGTCAACCTGTTAACCTATCAACTTGTCAACCCGAAAGGCGGCCAAAAGCGGTCATTTCCGGCCAAATCGGCCATAATCGGCCATGGTGTTTGATTGAGCGAATAGATAGAGGCATCTTGCAGGTAATTAAATCCAATATCATATGGCAAAGCAAATAGGACATGTAAAGGCAGTGGGAACAGTTGATGACAATGTGAACTTTTATTATAGTGAGGTGGATGGGTATTTAGCCAGGTTACTGCCTGGAGTGGACACTAAACGCTTTTGGAATGATCCTGCATTTGAAGGCAGCAGGAGAAGTGCAGAAAGATTTAAGCAGGGTAATATCATGTCCTCTATTCTTTACCGGTTTGTAGCTGTAAAGAGAAGGTACACGCATTTATTTAAACAGGTAAGGACACTATCACTGATATGCTTAAAGCAGGGTATGGAAAAGAAAGAGGTATTGACAGCTTTATTCTCTTTCCTGAAAGAGCAGCAGCGTATTTCTCTTACCCTCCAGCAGTTTAATCTTTTGCTTTTTTCTTTTGAAGAAGAACTAGCTACCAGGCTCAATGAGCCAAAGAAAGATAAGGTAAAGAAGCTTAAGAATAAGCTTGATATCAAGGTATCTAAACCTTTATCAGAAGAGGATATAGAGTTCTTACAACTTTATATGGATGATTATCACTGGACCATCAGGTTTGAAGGGGAGTTTCCACCTAACTACGAGGTGCCATTGTTTTTGCTCAAACATGCAGCATAGAATTGTTCCTGGTTTATTGTTTTTTGTTTATGGTTCTGTAGGTCGAAGCGTATTATTGAATGCAGATGGTTCTTAATCATCTGTTTTAAATAAGAAGGGTCCCTCCATGTCAACTTTTCAACTTGTTAACCCGTCAACTATTTTTCCATTTCCATTTTACATTTTACATTTTTTACCCGAACTTTAATAGCGGTTCCTTCCGTTTAGTTACAATATCCCCCTTTTATCAAGGTCATTCTGAAAAAGCTTTTAATCCAATTGCCCGGATCATTATTGCTTTAATCAATTGGAATGAGACCCGGATCATTATTAATTGCTCTACTGTTATGGATTGGATATGTATTCAATTCCTGCGCTAAGGAATACTCGTGTGAGCATTGCCTGGAAAAAAACAAAACTCCTGTGGCCAATGCCGGCCCAGATCAATCATTGGTATTACCTGCAGACACCACTTTATTAGACGGAAAATCATCAAAAGATCCGGATGGCTTCATCGTTTCTTATAATTGGCGTTTGATAACTGTCAATACGACAGCGATCATAGCACATCCGGATTCTGCCATAACCAGTATTAAAGGACTGGGCACCGGCATGTATGATGTGGTGTTGAAAGTAACGGATAATGAAGGTCTCAGTGATGAAGATACCATGCAGGTAAGGGTGAATATATCATCACAAATCAAACAACCACCGGTGGCCAGGGCCGGGGATGACCAAACATATACAACCCCCGTTAATTCCATCACCCTTGATGGTAGCCAATCTTATGACCCTGACGGTTCTATAGTGTCCTATTCATGGAGACAAATAGCAGGTAGCAACCAGTCAGGAATTACAGATCCTTCAAAGGCAGTTACCATGGTCAGCAATATAACTGGTGATAGTTATCAATTCGAACTAACAGTTACAGATAATGACGCATTAATTTCTAAAGACACCATGCAGGTCTTAGTTACCACACCTCTAAATTGTACAAGCAACAGGCCTATTATTAATGCGACGTTAGTACCTGTTGAAAACCTTTCATTTCAAGCTCTAGGCGCCCTTGCAGCGACAGCTGGTAACAAAATCCTATTTATTGGAGGTTTTTATTATGATCCTTTTATGGATTACTTAATCAATCCTTATGTGTTGATTTATGACTTTGTGACACATAACTGGACAGCCCACCAGTTAAATATAACAAGACAGGGGATGAGCGTGACAACATCAGGCAATAAAATATATATCGCCGGAGGGTATGATCCGGCTATAGCAGCTAATTACTCCGTGATAGACATTTACGATGCCCTCTCTGATACATGGACAACAGCTGAGCTCAGCGAGGCCAGGAGTAATGTTTGTAGTGTAACCCTTGGTGATCAGATATTTTTTGCCGGGGGTAGCCGTTGGGTTAATGATCATTTTGAACCTTCAGATAAGGTGGATATCCTAAACACGGCAACAGGTACGTGGACGATAGCTTCTTTGAGCGAACCAAGAGGATCAGCAATGGGTAACGTGGTGGCCAACAAAATCTACTTTGCCGGAGGAAGAAAAGCGGATAATAATATTTCTGATCGAATAGATATATATGATGGCTTATCAAATTCCTGGTCAAGCTCAAACTTACACGAAGGGAAATTGTTTTTTGCCAGTGCAGCTACCAAGGGAAATATTTATTGGGCAGGCGGTATTACCGCAAACCCTGGAGTACAGTCCCAGGAGGTTGAAATAAGAGATGTTATGAATCAAACGTCCACCTTTTCATGTTTATCAAAACCTATGGCTGGATTGAATGCTGTACAAAAGGGTGATGATATTATCTTCTTTCCCGGGTACCCTTCCTGGAATGTAAACGAAAACAGTTTTGATATTTATAATACTGTAACCAAAACTTGGTCGATCGGGAAATTAAATACTAATATTTCCAATGCGGCCATTATTGTAGTGGGTGATAATATTTATGTGGCAGGAGGAAATAAAAACGACACTGAAGTATCACCACAAGTTTCAATACTAAAATGGTAAATAGCTTACCGAACATTAGTGATAGTAAGCAGGTAAATCGATTGGAATGAAACAAGGACCATTATTAACTGCACTACTATTATTATGGATTGGATATGTATTCAATTCCTGCGCTAAGGAATATTCCTGCGAGAACTGTAAAGAAGCGAATAAGCCTCCAGTGGGGAATGATCCGGGGCAACCTAATCAACCACCTGTAGCCAGGGCTGGTGCTGATATCATATACAAACTACCTACCACCTCGGTTAACGTGAATGGCAGCCAGTCTTATGACCCTGATGGCACCATAGTAAGCTATTCCTGGAAACAAATTGATGGTGCGAACCAAACTAATATTGTAAGCCCCCAAAATGTCGCTTCAGAAGTTAATACTCTGACAGGTGGACTTTACACATTGGAACTAACCGTTGCAGATAACAAAGGATTGACATCAAAAGACACGGTTCGAATTATCGAGGATCAGATGTGCGGCTCAAACAGGCCACAAATTAATGCCGAGCTAATTAAGATCGGTGAACTCTCTGAAGGAAGAGAAGGGATCATTGCTGCAACAGCATTAAATAAAATACTGTTTGTAGGTGGTATTGGTAAAAAGGATCACTTGTTCATTTCTAAGAACATTGATATTTATAATTATTCTTCGAATTCCTGGTCCCTGGCTGAGTTAAGTATTACCCGGATCAACATGGGAATCGCAGTAAGTGGCAATAAAATATTTATTGCTGGTGGTGAGGCATATGGTCAATATTTTTCAAGAATCGATATTTATGATGCCTTGACCAATACCTGGTCTATAGCGGAGCTTAGCGAGGCCCGAAGCAATGTGGCGGCTGTGGCTTTTGGAGATAAGATCTATTTCGCAGGTGGTAACCATTTGGAGGGTAATAACATGGTATATTCTAACAAGGTTGATATATATAATACTACTACCGGGACCTGGACTAGTTCTTACATAAGCCAGGCAAGGAGTACAATGGTAGGAACCACATTAAATAACCAGGTTTATTTTGCAGGGGGTATAACTACTGACAATGTTATTTCGGATCAAATAGATATTTATAATGCCACAACGCAAACCTGGTCTACTTCACATTTGGCCGAGCCAAAATATTTTTTTGCCGGTTTAGCTATCAAGGGAAATATTTATTGGGCTGGAGGATATACAGGAACCAATTATAACACTGAGGAAATAAGTAGAATGGTTGAAATTAAAAATGCAGCAACACAATCAGCTATTATTACATGTCTATCTACTAATAGAGCTGCAGCTAGCGCAGTATTAAATAAAGACGATATAATATTTTATGACAGTTATCCCCTTTCTCCCTGGATCCTTTGGAATTGGTATAGTAACACTTTTGATATATATAATACTGCTACCGGAACCTGGTCAGTTGGAGAATTTAGGTTTGTTCCATGCTTTCAACCTGCGATCATTGCAGCGGGTGGCCAGGTATATGTAGCTGGTGGGACCAATAAGCTTTCAGGTATTTTGGCTGATGTTTTGAAAGACGTGTATTTATTAAAGTATTGACTCAATATAACTCACTGGTATAGTTTTTATGCACATTCATTTATGGCAAAGCCGGTATTCACTACGAAGTCATCTACCATTCATAAGGTAGATTACAATGAAAAAGAAAAAACGATGGAGATCGAGTTCCGTTCAGGAAATGTGTACCGCTACTATGATGTGCCCCCAAGGATGTGGAAGATCTTTCAACTCTATATCGAATGCGAGGGATCTGCTGGCTCTTTTTTCAATGAATACTTAAAGAACCAGTTCACATCGGAAAAGGTATCTGGTAACGAAACAGAAGATTGAACAAATACGATCATTTATAAAAACATGCCGGAGATGTCTCTCCGGCATATCAAATTGTTATGGCTGATGTGGTTCCCTGGGCATGCCCCTCAACATGTTGGTAGCTCCATCCATGCTGTGTTGCAAGTTCAATTCGCCTTTTGGCTCTTCAGTAACTTCAGATTCTGCTTCCTTGCCAACAGGCCCTTTTGATATGGTAATACCTCCATCTACAGAAAACAAGGCACCCGTGACATAGGAGGCTTCATCAGATGCCAGGAACAGGTAGGCATTGGCTATTTCTTCGGGTGTGCCTCTCCTGCCCATTGGAGTACCCGACAGGATCATTTGCTCATGTTTGGCTTTCATTGGTCCTGTTTCCTTATGCGTCCAGGCGGTGTCAATGGCACCCGGGCAAACACAATTAGCACGGATGCCATACTTAGCCTGCTCCACTGCTACGCCCCTCATGAAAGCATGCATCCACCCTTTAGTACCTCCATAGACTGAGTTTTCTCCCAGGCCCAACTTGCCGGACTCAGAACCAGCTGACACGATACATCCCTTAGTTTTTTTCAATTCGGGGATGGCGTAACGTGTCATTAGGAAGGCCGTGCGCACATTATTTTTCATTAAGTAATCAAAAGCATCTATAGGAAAGTTTTGTATCTCGGCCATTACCGGGAATACACCAGCATTGTTGATAAGGATATCCAATTTCCCATATGTATTTATTGCAAACTCCACACAACGCATGGCATTTTCTTCAACTGATATATCGGCAATAAAGGGAGAGGCATCACCACCCTCCTTCATTATATCCCGCACTACATCGTGAACAGGATCTTCCGGGAAGCCGCTAACAATAACTCGAGCGCCTTCGCGGGCAAATTTCTTACAGATGGCTTCGCCTATACCAGTACCTCCACCGGTTACGATGGCTACCTTGTCTTTCAATCTATTCATATATTCCTTTTGTATAGATTGCTGCAATAGTTATGCTAAATGCAAAAAGCAAAGCCAGCCGGCTTTGCTTTTACTGAACAAGAGAAAAAAAGTGAACAAAGAGATTTAATGCTAGCTGCAAGTTAAGATCATAAATAAGCCCAGAAAATACCTACTTATGGGTATTTCCTGGAGGCTTACCATTACCATTTTATTGAACCCATTTAATGCAAACAGGTTTGCTCACCTGCACACGATGCCCGGTATCTCTTAGCAGGCCTGTTTTAGGATTTCTGCGGAACACCACTATGTTATCAGAGTTTTGATTAGCTACCAGCAGGAAATTGCCGGAAGGATCCAAATTAAAATTCCTGGGTGTGTTACCCAGGGTGCCCTCTTGCGACAGCAGGTTTAGCAACCCCGTCATTGCATTGATCCTAAAGATGGCGATGGTATTGGCTTGATCCCTGGTAGAGGTATAGAGGTACTGGCCATCGGGTGATATATGGATGTCTGCACTGGTAAAAGATTGATCAAAACCTTTGGGCAATGAACTAATAGTTTGCCTGGGTTTTAATTTGCCCTTTGCATAATCAAACAATGTCACATCGCCTGTCAGCTCCTGTACCACGTAGCCCCATTTGCCATTAGGATGAAAGATAAAATGACGGGGTCCTGCTCCCGGCTTCATATTCACACTGAAGCTGCGGGCAGAATCCAACGTGCCCCTGCTTTGGCTAAAAGGATATAAAGTCACCTTATCTGTGCCAAGGTCAGAAACCACCAGGTATTGATTGTCAGGAGTGAACACAGTAGAATGCACATGCGCTTTTTCCTGCCGGTCTTTATTAGGTCCTTGACCACTGTGTTGAATAGTGCTGACAGGCGAGCCCAATTTTCCGTTTTTAACTACCGGAAAAACAGCAAGGCTGCCTGAACTATAATTGCCCACGGCTACCCATTTACCAGTTTTATCCACCGCCACATAGCAGGGATGATCACCCATAGACCGTACATCATTTACAGAAGTTAAATGGCCATTCTTTTTGTTGAACTGAAAGGCCGATACTTTACCACCCACACCCGGTGTAGCATCTTCATTTACTGCATACACCATTTTCTGATCAGGGGAAACCGCCAGGTAGGAGGGATTAGAGGTAGCCATAGAATCAACCAGACGTATGATCCCGGTAGTGCTATTAAATTCATATACATAGATACCCACACTTTTACCTGAAGTGTAAGTGCCCACCAGCATATAAGTTTTATTCTGAGTCATGGCATGCATAGATATCAATAGAAATAAAATAGAGGTGATGAACTTCATAAGAATAAATATGGATGAAGTTACTTGAGATCAAAGAATAAAAAACGGTTACCGGAAATTTGAAACTCCTGTAACCGTTTTAACACACCAAAACAAGCCTTTACATGGAAGTGAACATGCGTTGCCCGGTTTCCTTATCGTGGCCATACACGTCATTCCTGAAGTTCATCTTTCCTTTTTCATCTACCCAGGCGGTAAAATAGGTGATATATACAGGTTCTTTTTGCTTTACCGCTACATGCTGTTCTTTATCTTCCTTCATCACCTGCTGCACCTTGGTTGCAGACCAATCGCTTTGATCTCTTAATAAGTATGCCGCCAGCTTTTCTGCATTTGCTACCCGTATGCAACCATGACTTAATGCCCTGTCCTTTTTGGCAAACAATGTCTTGTCAGGGGTATCGTGCAAGTAGATATCGTAGCTATTGGGGAACAGGAATTTGGCATTACCCAGTGCATTGTTCTTACCCGGCAGCTGGTTGATCTGTGGTATGCTGTCCTTATTGCTGACGATCACCATATTATTTTTCTTCAGGTAATTGGGATCTGCTTTCATCTTTGGCATAATATCCTTTTCAACAATGCTTTGAGGTATATGCCATACAGGGTTGAAAACGATCTCGCTGATATCACCACTGAACATTAAAGTGCTGGTGCCTTCCTTGCCCACGATCACTGGCATTTCGAATACTTTCCCGCTATCTTCAATGGCATATAGCATCAGGGAAGGAATGTTAACCATGATGCGGTTGCTATCATCCATAGGACGCATCCATAATGTGCGGTTCAGGTTCACCAGTATCTGTTCTACCCTTTGTTTAAGTGGCACATTCAACACCTGCACCAATGAATCATTAACTATGCCTGTGGATGCTAATCCATTCCTTGACTGATAATCTTTAATAGCTACCTCAAGCGAATCGTTAAACCGGGATGATGTATCTGTTGTTACATAATCTCCTGTAGCTGCCAGCCGTTTTTTCAGTATAGTCACCTGTGGTGTTGCACTTCCTTTTTTTAATTGTTGCGAACGTATGGAAAAACTTTGCAGGGAACTATCCTGTGCGGCTTTATAATATAAAGCCAGTTGTTGCTTTAATGCATTATAAGCCTTGTTTTGTGCATATTGGGCTGAATCCTTTTCCTTGTGCAGCACAGAATCTGCTAACTGCATCACATCCTGCTTTTTAGAAGGTACCAGGTAATAAATGTTATCACTGGTCACCAGTCCGCTGTCCTGCTTTGAGGCATATTGTACCAATTGCCGCGTCAAATCAAGTTCGGTATGTGCAAAAGCGCTATCTCCCTTGTTTAACTGTAATGAATCATTTTGCATCAGGCTATCTATGTGTACTTTCAAACTTTTTTCTGCACGGGAAGAATCGCCTGCATATAAGTTCCACATGGCTCTTGCCTGTTCTGTCATTCCCTGGGTGGTAAACCAGGCATATTGGAAATTACGCACCAGGTAAAAATTGCGTAGCTGCCTGGCGGCAGAATCATTTAGCTTTTCTTTTTGAATATAACTTTCAACTGTGGCACTATCCAGGAAAAGGTCTGAATAAGCATTGGCTTCCGTAATGCTATTATCCCTGAAGGCAGCATAGGAACTGCTGTCTATTTGCTTTCCTGTGGTACTGTCCGTGCTATTGCCAAACCAACCGGCCACTTGTGTGCAGGAACTTACTAAAGCCGCTGCCACTATTACAACCATCATCTTTTTCGTACCTCTGATTT
>JAEZLJ010000004.1 GCA_023415275.1 Bacteroidota bacterium | reverse complement strand
GGTTAAATTCTCTTCTGAAATCTGAGACCTGTTGAGAAGTATAGCCGGCATTGAATTGCGGGCTTACCCCATTATACAACACTTCCACCTTTCCTTCAGTTGATGGCAATCGCCTGAGGATATTTTCCTTTTCAAACTCTGATACGGTAAGGATCAGGGAAGCCTTTTTAACGATCTTAGGCACCAGCCATCGCCTGTATAGATTGCCCAGGTTTTGATAAGCCGTTCCTTTAAAATCTACGTTTTCAAGGTAAATAATATCATGAAGCGTAAGCAGTAATGGAACGGGGCATTGCAAAGGAGCTGTATTGGCCGTGCAATGAAGGATATCTATCTTGTTTTTGTGCATCCTTACAGGCAACTGAATTTGTTCCCAGTCTGTATAAGTGATGGCTGAAAACCTGTCAAGGGCAAAATTGGCTGTTTCATCAATAGTATGGTCATCCACTCCTTTCCTGCTGAAAATGACGTATTCATTTTTATGATCAAGCGCCTGCAGATTTTTAATGAGCTCGATGGCCACCACATCCATGCCGTGCTTTTTAGGCCTGAAAATGCGTTGTGCTTCTATACCTATTCTCATATGATACAATGATTGAGTACCAGGCTATTTATACTGGATACCTTTAAGATTATGAAACCCTGACCCATTCCTTTTTATCAAAATCATACTTCTTGATAACACGGGCAGGGTTGCCTACCGCCACGGAATAAGGAGGGATATCTTTTGTGACCACGGCGCCTGCTGCTATAACACTGTGCTTTCCCACTGTCACCCCCGCGGTTATGACGGCATTGGCGCCGATCCAGCATTCGTCTTCAATAATGATCGGCGCAGTGGTTACCTTTTGTTTATCTATAGAAAGCGTTACATCTTCATAACCATGGTTCAATCCGCTCATCACAATATTCTGTGCAAAGATGACCGAGTTGCCAACAGTAACAGGACCAATGATGACATTACCCATGCCGATCCTGGTTTCACGGCCAATGATCACATCCCCTACTCCATTATTGATAGTACAAAAATCTTCGATAGTAGAATAATCTCCCAGCTCAAAGCGGTTAAATGGCAGCACATCCATGCGGGTCCTTCTTCTGACCACTGAATGTTTACCTATTTTATGATAAAAAGGATTGACAAACCATTTGACCCATTCCCTTGGCCTGGCCTGGTAGCGGGGAATGATCATCCAATGAACTAACCCCTTTAATCTTTTATTGCTTTTAATTTTTTCTTTGATCGAAGACATGGTTCAGCGTCTTAAACATTATTGGTGTTAACAACTGCAATACATGCAGCCTAAGGGAAAAGAAAATAAAATGGTTTTCAAATTATAATTGAACCTGTTTTGCCTTGACCAGCAAGGCCACTTTTTCTGTTATTATTTTCAGGGTGTCCAGTATATATTTCCAGATATTGCTGAAATCAACACCGATACTGTTCTTTAGTATATTATACCAGACAATGGTACCCAATACACAACCAATGACATTGCCAATGGCAGCACCATAAGGACCGAATTGAATAAAGCACAGATAATTCAGCCCGGCATTGATGCCCACAAACAATACATTCAGTAAAAAGCAAAGCCTGGCCTTACCAATATACAATAAGATATTAGCTGCCTGGTTTTGAATAGGCTTCACTAAACCGGAGAGCATGTACATCTGCAAAATGAAGGAAGAATCAGCATATTGAGATCCGGCTATCAGGTTGACAACAAAATGGGGAAATATGATAATAAAAAGGGCGGCAGGCGTGGTGAAGCATAACAAGATGCCCACCATGCGCTCATACATATATTTTACTTTATGAGGACCTTCACTCAGGTCCACCTGCGACACCTTGGGCAGTAAGATCTCGGCAGCAGAATAAGAAGGTATCTCCACAAGTGCACTGATGCGGGTAGCGGCATTGTAGCTGGCCACCATGCTTTTGCTGGAGGTGAACCTGGCAATCATCAACTGGTCAAGGTTGGCAAATATGCTTGAGGTGATGCCAATACCAAATATATATCCGCCAAAACCCAATAGTTTTTTGATCCACGCCACCGTGGGGTTGAAACGGTAAAGCAAGTGTTTTCTACCAAAGAAGTATAGCACAATAGCCCCCAACAACATACTGGCAGATTGGTAAATGGCCAGGTGTACCAGAGAAAAGGGGATCTTCAACAATTGATGGCTGACCACCAGCGCAAAGAATAATACCTGCCTGGCAAAATAGCCTGCAAACACAGATTTGAAATCTAAATGTGATTGAGAGACAGCTTCAAAATGCGAAAAGTAAACCAGGGCTATCATTCCCGGTGTAAACCAACGCAACATGTCCTCCAATTCCTTGCCTGTATGCAGCCAGTTGCTAAGCATGCCTGAGAAAAGAAAGAGGAAAAGAATAAATAACAGGCTGATAGCAGCATTCACCAGCAATGAAGAAGAAGCAATGGCGGTCTTTTCATTGTTACTGTTACCAACAAATTTGATGTGGGCATTTTTTAATAGGTTGGACTTGCTAGATTCAAACAGGGTGGTCACAACCAGGAAGAAAGCCCACACGCCCATCTGGGGTTTGGAAAGGCTCCTGATCAAAATGAGAAAATTGACAAAGCCGAAGAGCGTCAATGAAAAACGCTGTAAGAATGTGTAAAAAGCAGAACGGATCCAGTATGATGACAGGTATTTTTTCAAGGGTATCTTATATAGGTTTAAAGGGTGCGTTCAAACATACAGAAAAATGCAGGACTCTTTTTAATATCTTACCCATATCAGGCCTGGTTACAAGTATGTAATTTCCACAAAGTAAAAAGAATCCAGCCTATTGTCCAATTACCGCGCCTATTATACACAGGCTTCATAGAAAATTAAACATAATATGTACTCATAGTTCGTACTTGGGAAAACCCCCGGCAAGTACTAAGAGAAACTACTAATTTATATTTTCAAAATGTCGAATTTCTACTATAGTTTTCAAGATTGATTATCTTTACTTTAGTCCTCAGAAAGGTATCATCATTTACTATGTTGATGTCTTTTTAAGGACAATCCAAATCCTAAAATCCAGTCACTATGAAAAGCCAGAGAGTTCTACTCTTTTTGGTGCTATGTATTACTATGTTCAGTAACGCATATGCACAGGTACAAACACCTAAGTACATAGCCACCACTGCCAACTCGGGTGGTTATTACGAATACTTACCTTCCACGTATAATTCTGATGCCAATTCTTATCCACTGATTGTTTTTGTTCATGGACTTGGGGAATTGGGGAATGGCACCTCAACAGATTTACCCAAACTGTTGAATTGCTGGTATGCGCTCCCGCGCCTGATCAACGACGGCGGTTTTCCCAAATCATTTAATGTAGGCGGGCAGCAACAGGGATTTATAGTAATCTCCCCGCAGTTCAAGGCCTGGCCTTCCGCATCAGATGTGAATGATGTGATCAACTATGCTGTGAACAATTACCGCGTTAATCAAAATCGCATCTACGTTACAGGGTTGAGTATGGGTGGTGGTGCCACATGGGACTTTGCATCGGCCTACCCTACACGGGCTGCCGCCATTGTGCCAGTATGCGGAGCATCGTGGCCTGATGCCGGAAAAGCAAAGCTCATTGCTTCAGCCAAATTGCCTGTGTGGGCTACACATAATGATTTTGATGGAACGGTTCCATCATCCTATACTAAAGACTGGATTACTAATATTACCAATGACGGTGGAATAGGAAAAAAGACCATCTGGCCGGTAAACAGCCACGATGCCTGGACCAAGACCTATGATCCCACTTTCAAAGAGAATAACCTCAACGTATATGACTGGATGCTGCAGTATTCAAAGAATGCTGCCGCAGTGCCTAATATAGCACCTTCTGCTAATGCAGGATCTGACCAAACCATTACGCTGCCTTCCAATAGCATTACATTGAATGGCATGGGTACCGATTCTGATGGATCAGTAGCTTCTTATAGCTGGAGTAAGATTTCTGGCGGCAATGCCAGCATCGCTACACCTTCTTCTGCCTCCACCACAGTGAGCGGCCTGGCACAAGGCAGCTACGTATTCCGTTTGACAGTTACGGATAATAACGGAGCTATTGGCACCGATGATGTAAGCGTGACTGTAAACCCCGCTCCTTATTCCGGACCAAGCTATAAAATAGAAGCTGAGAACTGGACAACCATGAGTGGTGTGAATACTGAACCTTGCTCTGACGCAGGTGGAACCCTTGATGTAGGTTGGATAGATCAGAATGACTGGATGGAATACAGCTTTTCTGTTCCGGCTGCAGGTGTGTATACCGTAAATCTTAGATTGGCCAATCCATACACCGGTTCCCAGTTTCAAATAAAAAACAGCAGCGGCGCAGTGCTTGCCACTGTGAATGTGCCTGTGACCGGAGGATTCCAGGCATGGCAAACCATACCTGTGACGCTTACCCTGGAAGCCGGAAATCAAATCATTCGTCTGCAATCAGTTTCTACCACCGGCTGGAATATCAACTGGCTGGAGATCTTAGGTGGTGAAGCACCCAACCAGGCACCAAGGGCTAATGCAGGTGTAGATAAGGTAATTACACTTCCTGCCAATTCTTTGGTACTAAACGGCAGCGCCACAGATGTAGATGGAACCATTGCATCTTATAGCTGGACGAAGGAAAGTGGTAGTAATGCCATCATAGAATCCTCCTCCACTGCTGCCACCACTATCAGTGGCCTGGAGGCGGGCTCGTATATATTCCGCCTTACAGTAACGGATAATA
>JAEZLJ010000125.1 GCA_023415275.1 Bacteroidota bacterium | reverse complement strand
GTATCCTGGGCGTAGATAGGGAGTTCCTATACCGGAGCCTGGGAGTAGCCCCGGCCAAGACCCTGCTTTTCAACAGATCTACCAGAAACCGCCTAAATTATTGATCCTCCCAGGCGCTGGCCTCATTTAAAAGGTCTATGGAGTCCTGGTCAAGTGATAATTGCACTGCCTCTACCAGGTCGTCCAGTTGCTCTATGTTGGTGGCGCTGGCAATGGGGGCCGTAATTGAAGGCCTGGCAATGAGCCATGCTATGGCTATGCTGGCAGGCGTGGTATTATAATCCGCAGCCACTTCGTCAAGGGCCTTTAATATGCGCAAGCCGCGATCATTCAGGTAGGTCTTGATGACCCCTCCACCCCGGGCACTTTTGTCCACATCTTCAGGACTGCGGTACTTGCCTGATAAAAATCCACTGGCCAGTGCATAATAATTGATCACGCCCAACCCATGTTCGGTGCAGATAGGTTCATATTCCTGCTCATAATTCTTACGGTTATACAGGTTATACTCGGGTTGCAATGTTTCATAACGGGGCAGGTCATGTGCTTTGCTGTATTGTAAGGATTCAGTAAGCCGTTCTGCGCTCAGGTTGGAGGCGCCAATAGCCCTGACCTTTCCCTGCTTTACCAGTTCCGCATAAGTTTCAAGGGTTTCTGCCACCGGGGTGTCCAGGTCGTCCCAATGACTTTGATACAGATCTATATAGTCAGTCTGTAGTCTTTGTAAAGAGGCATCCACGGCTTCCAATATGTGTTGGCGGGTAAGTGATTTTTTGCCTCCCGCCACTGCACCGCCTACCTTGGTAGCAATGATCACCTTATCCCTGTTGCCTCTTTGTTTAAGCCATTTGCCAATAATGGTCTCAGATTCGCCGCCTTTATTTCCCGGCTTCCAGTGAGAGTACACATCGGCAGTATCAACCAGGTTGAATCCTGCATCTACAAATGCATCCAGCAATTCAAATGATCTTTCGTCATCAATGGTCCAACCGAACACGTTGCCTCCAAAGGCCAGTGGAGCTACCTCCAGGCCGCTGGCTAATTTTCTTTTATTCATTCTATTATTTTAATGAAGCCATATCAATCACAAACCGGTAACGTACATCTCCCCTCATCATGCGCTCATAAGCCTCATTGATATAGTTGATGTTGATCACCTCCACATCCGATACAATATCGTGGTCTGCGCAATAATCAAGCATTTCCTGTGTTTCAGGCAATCCGCCAATCAATGAGCCTCCTATGCTGCGCCTGTTGCCAATCAGGTTGAAGGCAGGAACCTGGGCTGGGGCGGGAGGTGCTCCCACGCAGATCATGGTTCCGTTGGTATTGAGCATATTGAGATAGATATTATAATCGTGCGGTGCAGACACGGTATCAATGATAAAGTCGAAATAGTTTTTCAGGTCCTTTAATTGGGCAGGATCATTGGTCAGTGCAAAGCGGTGTGCCCCCAATCTTTTGGCATCTGCTTCTTTAGCTGGTGAATGACTGAGCATGGTGACTTCAGCACCAAAAGAAACAGCAAACTTTACTGCCATATGTCCCAAGCCACCCAATCCAAGGATGCCCACTTTGTGTCCTTTACCCACCTTCCAGAATCGAAGAGGAGAGTAGGTAGTGATACCTGCACATAGCAGAGGCGCCACAGCTTCCAGGTTCAATTTATCTGAGATCTTTAATACAAAATCTTCTGTAACCACAATACGGTTGGAGTAGCCGCCATAGGTCACTGTTTTTCCATCTTTTTCATAACTGTTGTAAGTAGCCACAGAGCCATTTACGCAATATTGCTCCAGTCCTTTTTCACAATTGGAACATTCACGACAAGAGTCAACCAGGCAGCCTACACCTGCCAGGTCCCCTTCCTTAAATTTGGTTACATGTGCACCTACCTTTGTCACCTTGCCTACTATCTCGTGGCCTGGAACAATAGGATAGATGGTGCCGCCCCATTCATTGCGTACCTGGTGAATATCGGAGTGGCATACCCCGCAATACATAATTTCTATTTGTACATCATGCAGCCCTGGTTCCCGCCTTTGAAATTCAAATGGTCCTAATGGTGCTGTATTGTCCTGTGCTGCATATCCTTTCGTTGCTGTCATATAGCTGGTATTTATTTAGATAGCAAATGTAAGCCATGGTACATTCAACGAATGGCTGAGGTTGTCATGTCTTGTTTGTAATGTAAGCTGCTGATGGTTTAGATTCGCAGGCTATATATTATCATGTATGAAAGCTGCTACCAGCAATGAGATCAAACAGGAGTTAAAAGGCTTATCAAGCGCCAATCTTATAGAGCTGTGCCTGCGGCTGGCCCGTTTCAAAAAAGAAAACAAAGAGCTGCTTACCTATCTTTTGTTTGAGGCTGATGACCTGGAAACCTACATCAGGCATGTAAAGGATGAAGTTGATGAGCAGTTCAGGGAGGTGAATACTTCCAGCATTTATTTTGCTAAAAAAACGATCAGGAAAATCTTACGGATGGTAAATAAGCATATCCGCTATACCGGTAGCAAACAAGCGGAGGCTGAGCTGTTGATCTATTACAGCACAAAGCTGAAAGCATTGAAAGTGTTTTTCCGGAAAAGCAATGTGCTGGACAAGCTGTTGGATTCACAGGTAAAAAAGATCAGGGCCGCCATTGATACCATGCATGAAGACCTTCAGTATGATTATATAAAAGCTCTTGAAGAACTGCAATAAAAAAAGGTCCTTTTGGGACCTTGTTTCTATAAAAAATTAAAGTGATAGCATGACAGGCTTTCCTGTCCATCAGAACTTCGCCTGCAGGCCTATGCCTACCAGGGATTTTAATTGCACAGCCGGTGATTTGTTGTCCTTGCCAAACAATCGTACATCATCATCATAAATAAGATCCACATTCCAACTTGCGGTGATAAGCTTTGAAACTTTTAATAAGAGTACGTTGGTCATGAATACATCAATCTTTTCGGGATTGTGTTTGTAGTTGGAAAATAAATCCAGTCTTCCTTTGTAGCTGACTGTTTTATTGAACTCATTGAGATAATTGGCAGAAACGAAAGCTCCAAATTCTGAGCGGGAATGCTTGCCAGGTTCAACGCCGTATAATCCTTTGGCAGAAAGTGAATCATCTTTTACAAATACCCATCTTGCCGCAGCGGGTGATAAGAAAAGGGAGAAGTTTTCACCTGGTTTATAATCCATACCTATACTGGCCAGGAGGTATCCGGGAGATAAAAAGGAGGATGCCAGGGTTTTAACATCATTTTCATAAGTGTATCCTTTAAACAGTTGCGACCTGAAGTTCCCTAAAGCAGATACATTCCATTTGGGTGCTACCGAACGTCCATATATGGAGAGCAGGTCTATCCTGTCATCATTTTTACGGCTGCCCAGGCTTGTAGTATTCACATAGCCCAGGTTGAAATCAAGTGTATTGTCCCAGCTATGCTTATCTTTTTTGTAAAATGAATACAGGTTCAGAATAGAACTTACGGCCAGGGAGAACTTGTCGCCTCCTGCCGCCCAATTGGTCAATGACCCTTGCGAAACATTGAAGCTATACAAGCCACCTTTGCGCCACACTTGTTGCAGGGTGTCTTCTGGTTTCTTGACCGTTTTGGAGGCGTCTTTGCTTAGATCTTTTACTGTTTGATCCTGTGCATGCAAGATGAAGGAAGCTAACAGGAGGAAGGGTGTTAGAAGCTTTTTCATTGATTAAAATTAGGAAACAAAATTATCACCCTATTACATAATGCTGGTCAAAAAGCTTATTGGTTGTTGATAGAATGATTGATGGTTTGCTATTGCCGGCCGTGTTATGTGGTGAGCTATTTGCTTAGATTTATTAAATTGTTGCTATGGCATTTTTATTTGAACCATTGTCTATTAGATCAGTCACGTTAAAGAACAGGATCATTGTATCGCCCATGTGTCAATATTCATCTACAGATGGATTTATCAATGATTGGCACCTGGTGCATTTAGGCGCTCGGGCAGTAGGTGGTGCAGCTGTAGTGATGACAGAAGCTGCCGCCATATCACCGGAGGGGAGAATATCCCCTGAAGATTTGGGAATATGGAAAGACGAACATATACCAGGATTAAAAAAGGTCACGGATTTCATTCAATCTCAAAATGCCATTCCAGGTATTCAACTGGCACATGCCGGCCGAAAAGCCAGCCATCATTCGCCATGGAATGGGAATGATGCATTGAAGGAAAATGAAGGTGCGTGGACCACGATAGCACCTTCTGCCTTGCCTTTTAAAGAAGATGAACCGATGCCTAAAGAAATGACCATCGACGAAATACGGGAATGTGTTGACAATTTTAAAGCAGCAGCCGTACGCGCATTCAAAGCAGGATTTAAGATCATTGAGATCCATGGTGCGCATGGTTACCTCGTCAACGAGTTTTTATCACCATTAAGTAACCTCAGGAAGGACGAATATGGTGGATCATTTGAGAATCGTGCCCGTTTCCTGTTGGAAATAATAACGGCAGTTCGTTCGGTATGGCCTGCGGAATATCCATTGTTTGTTCGCATTTCAGCAACAGATTGGACAACGGGAGGATGGGATGCAGACGATTCTGTGAGACTTGCCAGGCTATTGGAAACAAAAGATGTAGACTTGATCGATTGTTCTACGGGAGGGAATATTCCCGGGGTGCGCATTGAATTAAAGCCCCTGTACCAGGTGCCCTTTGCGGAAAGGATCAAAAAGGAAACAAGCTTGCTATCGGGTGCCGTGGGGTTGATCACCACCGCAGCAGAATGTGAACAGATCATAGCTGAAGGAAAGGCGGATGTGATTTTCCTGGCGAGACAATTACTTCGGGATCCTTACTTTCCATTGCATGCAGCTAAAGAATTGGGTGTGGAAGTGACCTGGCCTGATCAATACCTGCGGGCGAAAAAATGATCAAGTCGCTTGAAAAGTATAATACCATTGGTGCATGAATATTGTATGGGGTAATTAAAATTTATTATGGAAAATGTTACCATAAAAAACACTGAAGTATTATCTAACTGGAAGCATGAACTGAAGAAAATAAAATTTGAACGCATTAAAAAAGACGGAGGCAAACAAGGACAGGAACGCGAGGTGTATGATCATGGGAATGCTGTGGCAGCTTTACTATATAACAAGCAAAAACGCACCTTACTGCTCACACGTCAATTTAGATTACCGGCGTGGCTGAATGATGGTGATGGTATGTTGCTGGAGGCCTGTGCCGGCCTGGTGGAAGATGGCGAGCAACCTGAAGAAACCATGAAAAGAGAGATCAGGGAAGAGATGGGATATGACATTCCCATGCTTCAAAAGATTTATGAAGTGTATTCCTCACCTGGTTCCCTGAAAGAATTGCTGATACTTTTTGTTGGCGAATATGATAGCGCCCAAAAAGTGTCGGCGGGAGGTGGATTGAAAGAAGAAGGTGAAGACATTGAAGTGATTGAAATGCCATGGCAGGAGGCTTTTGATAATGCCGGTAATGGAATGATCAGGGATGCTAAAACCCTTTTACTCATTCAGTGGATACAACAAAAAATGAATACCCTTTAAAGCGCACCAATAAAAAAAGGTAAATCATTATTCATGATTTACCTTTTGCCTGCTTCCTTGAGAGAGATCATTCTTCCTTTACTTTAGCTTTCAATTGGTCCTTCGTAACAAATACTCTTCCTCCTTTTTCATTGATCCAGTAATATTTGGATCCATCGTCCACATAGATCTTTTGTCCTTCAGGGCCTACCCATTCTGCTGATTCCTTATCAGTGACCTTGGCCTTTCCTTTTGTGGCCAATTCTGCTGTTTCATTACCTACAGCCTTGGCTCCCTTCTTAATACCATGACCTACTTTTTTAGCTCCTTTTTTAATGGAATGCCCCACTTTGTGAGCAGTACTTTGCGCATAAGTAGGCGTTGCGAACCCAATAAAGGCGAACACGGCAATCATTGCCAGTATTTTTTTCATAGTTGTATGTTTTACTAGTTTTTACTAAGTCAACCTGTTACATCTAAAAAGATGCCAGTTAGAACTCAGCAATTCTATTTCCTTGCGGGAATGATTAACCAAGATCATGTTATTCTGTGTCTGCGGTCATACAAATTAGTAGCGATCCTCTCTACCTTTTAGGGTAGAAAATATTCTTCAATTTTAAATACAGCAGTTATGAAAATCCTGGGTATTTTAAGCTTTATGCTGTTGTGTATACCGGGTTGGTCGCAACAGTGGACTAAGCAATACGATTATGTTGATGAATGGTATTGTGGTCTGTGCATTGTAGAAAAAGATGGCAAACATGGTTTTGTGGATAAGGAAGGTAACCTGGTGGTTCCGTTAATTTACCAGGAAGTGATGCATTTTAATGAAGGCATGGCGGCAGTAATGAAGGATGGTAAATGGGGATTTTTGGACAGCACCGGGAAATTGGTAATCCCTTTACAATTCAGTGAAGCTTACACATTTACCAATGGACTTGGCCTTGTGGTAAAGAATGATAAATATGGTTTTGTGGATCCTTCGGGAAAAATGGTCATTCCCATGGTGTATGACAATGCCTCCAGCTTTGCAGAAGGATTGGCCGTAGTCAATAAAAATGGCATGTGGGGCTTTATTGACGCCGATGGCAAAGAGGTAATCCCTTTAAAATACAGCTATGCAGTATCCTTCAATGAGGGGTTTGCCAAAACAAAAAGAAATGGAAAGTGGTTACTTATCGACAAGCATGGGAAAGAATCTCCCAATGAGTAATTCTCCATTTTCATTTGACGGGGCTTTTAAATTGGTTTTATAAAATAAGATAGATCTTGCCGTTTTCTTCTTCCAGGCGGTAGGTTTCTATCTTTTCTTTTGCGGGTCCTGCCTTCACTTCACCATTGGTAGTTTCAAATTGTGATCCATGCCACGGACATTGCACAGTACCGCATATTAAAGCGCCATCTGCCAGGGATGCACCCCGATGGGTACAATGATCATTGAATGCTACATGGCCTTTCTCCGTGTTCCCAATTACGATCCTTTGGCCATTGATATGCATGAGTTTCATGGCATTTAATTTGATTTCGCCGGTATTGGCTACTTTAACCCGCTTTTCATCTGTGTTGATATATTCCTGTTGCCATTTACCAGCATTAGCATAACGATGATCTATTCCTATCTGGTTGCGGTGCACCAATGTGCCACCCATCCATCCAGCAATAGATAATAAGACCACGCCTATGGCTTCCAGTCCAAGAATCAAATAGGGGTCTGCTGTTTCATGGCGGCGATAGAACCATGCATATGCGAAAATGCCTACATTGACCAGGTTGATGATAGCATGCTTGCTCCCTCGCTTTTTAGCTGAACTTTTTGGGGGAATGGTCATGAAATAATCAATAGCACCAGGAACTGCTGCCACTAATGCTCCTGCAATTCCGGCTATATCCAGATAATAAGCCACCTGGGAGAAAGGTGGCCGGTTGGTAATGATACCAAAAAGATCAAACAGAAAAGCTCCTATAAAAAATGAAATTGGAAAAGATACCAGTATAGGATGAAGTGGATGTGAAGCCAGGTGTGCCTTACTTTTCATGCCTTGAGTTTACGAAACACAATCAAAAAGCTTACCTCAGGCATTAAAAACGGCTGCTACTTCATATTAGAAATTTATTCCGTAGTCATTTTTGTGAACATCAACAGGTTGAATAATTCCTGCATTTCTTAATCATTATTCTATATGAATTATGGGAATGTTGCCTACCTTTTATGTCCTTTTCACCAAAACTTTTTAACCATGACAACTCAAGAAGCAACGATGACCACCCAGGAAGTAGCCAACCGTTTTTATGAAATGACGCAGCAGGGCAAATGGAATGAGATCCAGCAAGAGTTCTATGCCGATGATGCAGTGAGTATAGAACCCGAACACTCGCAGGGACTACAAACTGTAAAAGGATTAGATGCCATCAAAAAGAAAGGCGAGGACTTTAACCAGATGGTTGAAGAAATGCACGGTGGCTATTGCAGTCAGCCAGTGGTAGGCGGTAATTATTTCAGCGTAGCCATGGGTATGGACGTAACCATGAAAGGCATGGGAAGAACAAAAATGGATGAAATAGCTGTGTATTGCGTAAAGGATGGCAAGATCATCAGTGAGCAATTCTTTTATTAAAAGAAAAAAGCGATAGGAAACTATCGCTTTTTTTATACTATGAACCGGTTTTAAGCCCGGGCTCTTCTTTTAAATCCTGAAGCTGAAGTATTAGGCGTAACATTTTCTTTTGCGACATTCTCAAAGGGGTGTTCAACAGCCGGGATCTTTAATCCAATGAGCTTATTGATACCTCGCAGGTTACTCATTTCCTCCCTGCCATCACAAAAAGAAAAGGCGACACCATCTTTGCCTGCTCTACCCGTACGGCCTATGCGGTGTACATAGGTTTCAGGAACATCCGGCAGATCAAAGTTGATCACGTGTTCCAATGCATCTACATCGATGCCACGGGCAGCAATATCTGTAGCTACCAGCACCTTCAGCTTTCCTCTTTTGAAATTTGAAAGGGCGTTTTGCCTAGCGTTTTGAGATTTGTTACCATGGATGGCATCTGCACCAATACCAGCCTTTTTTAAATCTTTGGCAATGCGATCAGCGCCATGCTTGGTTCGGGTAAAAACGAGGGTACGTTTCATATCCTTCTCTGTCAGCAAGTGAACAAGCAATGATAACTTCTGTTTTTTCTCGATAAAGTAAACATACTGATCGATCTTCTCTACAGTGGAAGATACCGGAGTAACTTCTACACGAACGGGTTGTTGTAACAGAGAACTGGCCAGCTCTGCTATAGCAGGAGGCATGGTGGCTGAAAATAAAAGCGTTTGCTTTTGCCTGGGAAGTTCACGGATGACCTTTTTTACATCATGGATAAAACCCATGTCCAGCATCCTGTCCGCTTCATCCAGTACAAACATTTCTAAATGATCAAGATGAACGTATCCCTGGTTCATCAGGTCCAATAACCTGCCTGGAGTAGCAATCAGGATATCTGTTCCGTTGCGTAAGGCCAGGGTCTGGCTGTGTTGGGATACTCCTCCGAAGATCACTTCATGAGTGATACCGGTATAACGGCCATAGGATGCAAAGCTTTCACTGATCTGGATGGCCAGTTCCCGGGTAGGGGTTAAAATTAATGCTCTTGTATGCCGGTACCCTTTAATGTTTCGAAGTTCCTGTTGAAGCAGTTGTAGCATGGGGATGGCAAAGGCGGCTGTTTTCCCGGTGCCTGTTTGAGCCAATCCTAAAATGTCCTTACCCTTTAATATAACGGGAATGGACTGTTCCTGTATGGGTGTAGGTGTAGTATAACCTTCTTTCTTAAGAGCTTTTAAAATAGGCTCTATAAGACCTAATTGTTCAAATAACATGAAATTATTGGTTTCTTTAATTTTAAAAATCAAGCTCAGCGGAGCTTTTATCTCATCATTAGACCAGATGAGCTTCTACGGAATAGGGGAGAAATTTATCAAGTCTTTAATTCGAGTACGGTGTAAAGATATACTTTAGTTTGTAAAAGGTATGGTAAATGAAGGGGTTAAACCAAATAAGCAGGTGACTTTCCCAATATGTTGCCAGGCAATATTATAGTACCCCGGGCAAATAATTTCTTTATTTGGGTTTCCTGCCTGTCTTGTTTACTCCCAGCCAAAGTGGTGTGGCTTTTGGCCGCTCATCGCCAAGTAATACCCCCCATTGCTTGAAATTATCGGTACGGTCAAATACTATCTTAAGTACGGCAATTACCGGCAATGAAAGGAACATTCCGGAAACACCTGCCAGTGCTCCGCCTACAAATACCCCTATAATGGTCATTAATGCGTTGATCTTGACCTTAGAACCTACTATCCGGGGCATTAATATATTATTGTCCAGGAATTGAACGAAAGCAATGGTTCCGAGTACGGCGAATATGGGCCATATTTCCTGCGAAGAGGAAAGGGTGAGTAACACGCCAATGATATTTCCAAATAAGGCGCCAATGTAGGGAATGAGATTGAGTATGGCAAAAATGGCCCCGATAAGGATGGCATGTTTGATACCGATCAAAAGGAGGATACCCCCTAACAAAATAGTAATGTAGGAGATCTGGATCAAGAGGCCAATGAGGTAACTTTTTATAATTCCTTCCGATTCCCTGATCACTTCCTGCACTTTAGAATGACTGCTTTTTGGAAACCAAAGAAATGTAAAACGAATAAGGATGCCTTTATAATAAAGTAACAAAAAAATATAGATGGGAAGCAGACCAATAAAGATGAGGGTGCCTGTGACAGAGGACGCTGCGCCGCTTAAAATGCCTGCCGCATAGTTAAGTAATTTATCATTCTGCTCATTGATGATCTGTACCTGCTTCTCCGTGGAAATGGATGTTTTTGAGCCTATCCATTTACTGAGTGTATTCAGGTGAAGCTGCACATTGGATTTGATCTGGGGAAAATCTGCTATAAGATTGCTAACCTGGGAGGAGAAAAACCAGATCAACAGTCCTACAAAGATGATCAGGAAAAATAATGAAAAGAATATGGCTAATGATTCAGGAAACTTCATCCTCTTTAAAAAACGATAAACCGGCAACAACATAATGGCCAGAAAGAAAGCCATCACAATAGGAGTGATGATATCTTTTCCTACAAGTATGATCAGGCCCAGGAAATACAATCCCATTAATTCTATAGCTCTTCTTACAGTTAAGGGCATTTGTGTCATGCAGGATGATTTGATCTATAAAAATAAGCAGAGCGAGGGTAAATCAGGCTGCTAGAATCTTTTAAACATACTCTTATACAGGAATGACCAACCTCAACAGATGGTATTGCTTTTGCATTCACTGAGGAAACCACCAGATGGAACCCAGACCGAACATAGAACTTTACCCCTTTTACGTCAAGGCCAGCATTGTATTAGTGGGATTAGTGGCCGCAGTTTATATTTTATATGTGTTATCACCTGTGATCATACCCCTGGCCTTTGCGGTATTGATCACCATCCTGTTGAACAGGCTATATGTGAAACTGGAAACAAGGATGCCAAAGGTGGTGGCCATCCTGCTTACGATCCTGATTGCAGTATTGTTGGTGGCAGGCCTGTTTTATTTTCTATCAACCCAGATTGCCGGTTTCATGCAAAGCATTCCTTTGTTGAAACAAAAGATCTTTACCCTGCTTCATGAACTGCAGGTATGGTCCAAGCATAAATTGGGCATTAATGTGGACAAGCAGGTTTCTTCCCTTACCACCGGATTTAATGAAGGTGGGGGAGCAATGATCACCAATACCATTGGCACGCTGGTCGCCAGCCTCGGAGTCATTGTATTGGTACCCACTTATGTATTCATGATGTTTTATTATAAGCCACTGATCCTTGATTTTATTTTCCAGGTGTTCAAAGAAGAGAATTCGCTTAGGGTTGCCGAGATCTTGAGTGAAACCAAATCAGCCGTTCAAAGCTTTATGCAGGGGTTAATGATCGAAACAGCCATTGTATGTATTATGAACAGTGTAGCGCTGATGATCATTGGGGTGCCCTCCGCTATTGTGATTGGAGTAATAGGAGGGATCCTGAATATATTGCCCTATATCGGTGGCATTGTAGCTATTGCTTTACCAGTATTGATGGTTACCATTACCAGGGATGGTTATACTGGCCAATTGATGGTAATAGGAGCCTATGCCATCATCCAGTTTATTGACAATAATATCCTTGTTCCCAGGATCGTCTCTAAAAAGGTACAGATCAATGCCCTGATGTCAATCATTGTGGTCTTACTGGGTGGGTTATTATGGGGTATACCAGGTATGTTTTTATCTATTCCTTTTATTGGCGTATTAAAGATCATTTTTGACCGGATTGAGGATATGAAACCCTGGGGTAGATTATTGGGTGATGAGATACCTACTGAACATACCGGGTTGGTCTGGCAAAAGCGATGGGACCGTATATTTCGTCGCATGCAAAAGAAGAAGGAGATAGAAGAAACCCTGGCGGCCGCTGAACAATCATCAGATGGCGACTCCGCAACAACCTGAACCGCTATAAGACCTGATAGTACTTCAATTTTTTAGTGTTTGTGATAAAGTTTGGCATCTTTTTTTCCATTATGATGGATAGGTAATAATTATGAAAAAACATTACAAATTCAGGGTGCATCGTTTTAAGGTAAAAGGCATGAACACAGTTCTTGCCTATGCTGCCTCTATGATGCTATCGGGCATTCCTCCTGAAGTTTGTGAATCCACGATCTCCGAGGTTTATTGCTCTTTTAAAAAATCCATAGCTGGATTATTGCATTAAATTATTCCTGATTAGCATTCATCTTTAGCACACTTTATATAGCTGATGTACATTCGCCACTTAAATCAATAGATGGCCTGGATCTTATTAATATTAGCGGGATTTTTAGAAGTGGGTTTTACCACCTGTTTATCAAAAGCAAAGGAAACCTCGGGAACTGAATTCTGGTTGTGGCTAACCGGCTTTATAATTTCTGTAAGCTTCAGCATGTATTTTTTATATAAGGCCACGCAAACGCTGCCTATGGGTACTGCCTATGCGGTTTGGACGGGTATAGGGGCAGCAGGAACCGCGATCGTGGGCATTCTGTTTTTTAAAGAACCTGCCGGTTTGTGGAGGATTTTCTTTATTGCCACCCTTATAGGGTCTATTATAGGTCTTAAATATGTTTCCAGCCAATAAGTTGTTACCGGAAAGGGTAGAAATGATATCTTGCCGCCCTTTAAATTGACCTATGATAGCAATGACACTGGACAATCCCTGCCTGAAAGCAGTATGCCTCCATTATGTGGGAAGTAAGAATAACCTGGATACACTACATATAACTGCCCATCCTTTAGAATTAGATAAAGAAAGCATTCAATTGTTGCAGGACGGTTTTTTACATAAGTTTAAAACCATTCCAGAACAATACTCTTTTCACCATACTGATTCTTTACAATTCAATGAGGTATATACTTACTGCAGCCAGTTATTTAAAGATGCTACGCAATTGCCAGATATATCTGCTGCTATCGCAAGACATTTGTACGAAGCTTCCACTCATCCTAAGGTAAAAGGTGGGGAATTTTATGTAGCATATTTTGATGGTTTGCCCATGGAAAACAGGATGTATAAAGCAATAGGGCTTTTCAAGACAGAAAATAAATCCATATTTCTTGATGCTACCAGGCAGTCGGATGGCTTTGAGCTGGACATGAAGGAAGGTGTGGAACTTTCTAAAATTGATAAGGGTTGCTTAATTATCAATTCAAAGGAAGAGGATGGATATGATGTAATGATATTTGATAACCAAAACAGGGGAGAAGAAGCACAATACTGGAAGGAAACATTTCTTGGACTGACACCTCAGCAAAATGAATTTCACCACACTTCTCATTTTCTTACATTGACCAAGCAATTCATTACTGAACAGCTGGATACGGAATTAAAGATCCCGAAGACTGAGCAGGTAGAACTGCTGAACAAGTCTATTGATTATTTCAAAAGCAAGGAAGCATTTGATATAGAGGAATTTCAAAATGAAGTTTTTTCAAATGATGAGCTGATTGGATCATTCCGGAATTTCGGATCACGGTACATAGAATCCTCTGATTTTGATATTGCTTCTTCATTTGAAATATCACCCGAGGCAGTAAAAAAGCAATCCAGGATCTTTAAAAGTGTTGTTAAGCTGGATAAGAACTTCCACATCTATATACATGGGCGTACAGACCTGATAGAAAAAGGTGTAGAGATGGATGGTCGTAAGTTCTACAAGATATACTATCAGGATGAGGCTTAAACCGACGAGCTGTCTTTGGCCTCCACACTATGGGGAAAAATGAGTGTACTGGCATACTTTATGAAATAATAGCTGTATTAATTCACTTAAAACTTAAAGTTATGTTACGCTGGACAATCATTTTTTTAGTAGTAGCTATAATAGCAGCCATTTTCGGCTTTGGTGGAATTGCAGCTGGTGCTGCCGGTATTGCTAAGATTTTATTCTTTATCTTCTTGATCTTATTTGTATTGAGCTTAATTGCTGGCAGAAGAGGCAGCGTTGGCGATGGTATATAATTTTGTAAATATTGTATAAGTGCAACCTTTTAGGGTTGCACTTATTTTTTCGCTCCAATAGATACGGAAGCTCATATGTGTATTGCGAAGTCTTATAAAATAGTAAATTTGATCAAAACAATACACTATGGGATTACTTACACCTAAAGGAAAGAAAGGCGATAAAAAAGGATCTGCTGCACCTAAACATGCAGCGCAGGGCTCAAAGTTTATTACCAACAAAAGCACGAAAGCTGCTGGTGGTGGCTCGGTAAAGAAAGGCATGACAGGTGGATCTCAACGGGGTAGCTAATCCAGGAGATCTGTAAAAAATACTAAAAGGGTTGCCTAGGCAACCCTTATTTTTTTTAATGAAAAAAGCGAGCCTGGTGGGACTCGCCGATCAGAAAATTTTGGTTGCACTTGCGACAAACTCTTTCGGTAAATGAGGATGGTGACGGCTTTTCTTTCAGATGATGGACTTAAAAACGGGCTTTTTCAAAAGGATATATCGAAGATAGGCTATGGTATGCCCCGATAGAAGAACATATCGGTGAACTCCTCAAAATGAACGGTGATCATGCCCGCAGGATAAGTTGTTTCATTTCCTTTCCCTATTTCATTATTCAATAATTTCTTCATGGTGGGTGATCAGCCCTTCTTTTGACACACCCTCTATTACCACTCTAAACGCTTTTGATACATCATTATTAAAGAATTGTAGTTTTACCCCGGTGTGGCCTGCAGGGACCAATACCATGGGGTTCCAATACAACGTAGTTCTTAAATCAGCTTGTTCATTTCTTTTGTCAAACCGTAAGTAATTAGGTGAATAAAATTCCCGTATGGGGGTATAGCCTGCAATAGTATTTGTATTCAATCCCCCGGGTTTTGATTTAATATCATCTCCTTTACGGGTATATACCGCTATTGCTCCACCACTGGCATTAAAACCGCCCATAAATGGCGGACGGAAAACTTTTACAAATGCGATATCTGATACGGGGATGGTATTTAAAAACTCCGCATCGATTGGCATTTCATCCAGGTAGAGTTGGGGAGATCCTCCGCGCCATGATAGGGTTGGTGTACTCCCGGAAGAATTGATCTGAAGGCCAGCTACCTTTCCCTGTAAATAATTAAACACATTCATTTGACCTATTGCCAGGGGATCATTAGCAAGGTCAAATTGATAGCCGTCTCCTCCGCTGAACATACCCCTGGTATATTTTTCATCCATTTGTTTCAACAGGGGTTTTGATTTGGAAGTTACTGTAATATTCTCCATCAGTTTTCCTTTCTCTATTCTCTGAAGACGCAGCAATTCTGCTGCTAAAAGTGTATGCCTGTAAAAGCCTGTAGTATCACTGACTGGCCTGAACTTCATAAAGTTCTTACTGGCATTTATATAGTTCGGCGTTGACAACCTGTCGATCATGAACTTAGCATCTGCATTGCTAAAGAGTTTTGACTTTAGCTGGTAATACACTTTCAATGTATCAAAGAAAATAAAGTTCGGATCTTTAAAGCTGCCATCAGGATGAATTGGGGTGAACACCGTCTGTGTAGCAGAATCTTTAGCTGTTACAAAAAGAAAGATATTCTCATTGCCTGATAACTGGCTCCTGGTAACACCATAAACCTTCCCGGAAAGAGAGAGGTAAGAAGTGTCACGTGGTTGTAGAATGGTAGGAAGGTTTCCCTTGGTGATATCTTCCCATTTGAACCTTCTCCATCCATGCGTTAGCATCACAAGGTCCAGGTTGTGCACCACTGAATCTGCTTTGGAAGCAAAATAATAAGAAGGATTATGCACATATCCTTTGAGGTCCCCGGTAAGTAAATAATGCGTGATGATATTCGAGGAGGTATCATTTTCAATACCTGCATCGGTGATAGATACTGAAAGATTGGCTCCCTGGAGTCCATCGGGAACATTTAACTGGATGTCATTTTGCGCTCTTTTATTTAATCCCCAGTGAGTAACTTCCAGGCTTGTAGGAAAGCTATATTCACCATTATCAATGAACGTGATCCTTTCGGCAATGGCATTCCAGGCGGCATCAAATAGTGTGATGGTGAGAATGCCGGAAGGAAGATTTTCGGTTGGTATCACTTTCCTGGAAATATTACTGGTGCTTACATTCACATCAGTCTTAAAGGCAACACCACTGTTCATGGTTCCTATAAGATGAAGCAACTTATAATTTTCATTAGTTGGATTATTACTCTGAACAATAACTGTTCTTTTATTATCTGAAATGGTAACCTGTAAAGAAGCCCCTGAACTTTTTATAGAAGGCAAGTCAGTGGTATGAACAGTGCCTTTGTTCTCCTTCCACCTGGCAGAATAAGACATGCCAGGGACAGGGGTTAATACAAAGCTGCCCATACCATCGTGCTGGGTACGGATAGAATCTATTACCGTTCCTTTATTGTCCACCACAGCTCCGCGAATGGTTACCGGTAATCCATATTGATCTGTAGCTTTGAAGGCCACCCTGTTCGATAAACCTGCAATGGCATCACCTCCTTCCGGAAAGAATTCAAGTGTAGTAACCGGAGAAGGAGTATTAGTTTTAGATGTATTGTTTTTGTTGATAATCCTTATTTCCTTACTATAAATAAATGCGCTGTCAAAGTTCAACATCCATTTAGTATAGCTTTTTACATGAATGAACTGGCCGGAATAATTCTCCGGGATGTCCACCTGGCCATTGGAAGTTCCTTCAACCACAGGACTCACTGTATGAGACAGCACTTCGCCATTATCTCCTACCCAGTCTATATATAATGTTTTAGTTTGTTGAGCAGGAAATAAGCCATCCATCAGGTAAGCCTTGAACCAAATAGTCTCCCCGGCCTGGTACACATCCTTGTCATAATGCAGCCATACTTTTTCAGGCTGGTAGTTTCGGTTGTAACGGGACAGAGTCGAATCAATATTTTGAGAGTGGGCAATTGTGCTCATGCCCACCAGGGTGCCTATTAAGAACAGTTGTCGCAGGTGATTATTCATATTGCCTAGAAAGCTGTTAAGATACTATACTATAAAATAATAATACGGGCTGTTTAACAGATCATCAACAATTAAGCACTGGTAAAAGAATAAAATAAAAAAGGCTCCGGAAGGAGCCTTGATATGTTTACATGTTTCGCCTGTATTGGCCTCCCACTTCATATAAGGCATGTGTGATCTGGCCCAGGGAGCAATATTTGACAGTTTCCATTAACTCGCTAAAGAGGTTGCCATTATTGACAGCTACTTCTTTAAGTTGTTTCAGCGCCTGTATATTTTTCTCTTTATTCCTGTTCCAGAAGGCATGAAGGTTTTGTATTTGTTGTTCTTTCTCTTCCTTGGTGGATCGGATCACCTCGCCGGGTAATACTGTTGGACTACCTTTTTTATTTAGAAAGGTATTGACACCAATTAAAGGCAGTTCACCAGTGTGCTTCTGGTGTTCATAATAAAGGCTTTCTTCCTGGATCTTATTCCGCTGGTACATTCTTTCCATGGCTCCCAATACTCCGCCACGTTCTGTGATCCTATCAAATTCTGCAAGGACAGCTTCTTCCACCAGCCTGGTTAATTCTTCCACAGCAAAGCTTCCCTGTATAAAGTTTTCTGTTTTGGCAGACCCCAGCTCGCGGTTAATGATCAATTGAATGGCCATAGCCCTGCGCACACTTTCCTCAGTAGGAGTAGTGATGGCTTCATCATAGGCATTTGTATGAAGGGAGTTACAATTGTCATAGATGGCATACAGTGCTTGCAATGTAGTGCGTATATCATTGAAATCTATCTCCTGGGCATGCAGTGACCGGCCGGAAGTCTGAATATGGTATTTTAATTTTTGTGATCGGTCATTGCCCTTGTATTTATACTTCATGGCCTTTGCCCAGATCCTCCTGGCTACCCTGCCTATCACGCTGTATTCTGCATCCATTCCATTGCTAAAAAAGAAGGAAAGATTGGGTGCAAAATCATCGATATTCATTCCTCGGCTTAGATAATATTCTACATAGGTGAAGCCATTGGCCAATGTAAACGCCAACTGGGTGATTGGGTTGGCCCCGGCTTCGGCAATATGGTAGCCTGAAATAGATACGCTGTAAAAGTTGCGTACTTTATTTTCAATGAAATACTCCTGCACATCCCCCATAAGCTTTAAGGCAAATTCTGTGGAGAATATACAGGTATTCTGAGCCTGGTCTTCCTTCAATATATCTGCCTGAACGGTACCCCTGACCTGCGATAAAGCTTCCGCTTTGATTTTTTGGTATACGTCTCCCGGTACTACTTCATCGCCGGAAAGGCCTAGCAATTTCAAACCAAGGCCATTATTGCCGTTGGGCAATCGCTCAGGAGAGGAAGGGTCATAATATATAGGTTTAGGAAGGTGGCCATACTTTGATTCAAAGACCGAGTTTACTCTATCCCATTGTCCATTGGTCTCTATCCATTTTTCACACTGCTGGTCTATGGCTGCATTCATAAAGAAAGCCAGCAGCATAGGTGCCGGGCCATTGATGGTCATAGATACTGAGGTCTTGGGGTCACAGAGATCAAAACCACTATATAATTTCTTGGCATCATCAACTGTAGCGATGCTCACACCGCTGTTGCCCACTTTACCATATATATCAGGCCTGTAGGCAGGATCCTCTCCATATAATGTCACACTGTCAAAGGCTGTAGATAACCGTTTGGCAGGCTGACCTTCCGACACATAATGGAATCTTTTATTGGTACGTTCGGGTCCGCCTTCTCCTGCAAACATCCGGGTAGGGTCCTCGCCCTGTCTTTTCAGTTCAAATACACCCGCAGTGTATGGAAACTCGCCTGGGATATTTTCCTGTAATTGCCATTTCAACAAATCACCCCAATCTTTATATGCCGGCAACACTACCTTGGGAATATGGGTGCCACTTAAGGATATGGTGGTCATGGGTTGTTTGATTACCTTATCGCGAACCTGGTATTCGAAAAAGTCAGAGCTATACTTTTTAACCTGGTCAGGCCATTTATATATCAATCTTTTGCATTCGGGATGCAACGCTTCTTCCAATTGCCTTTGCAGGATCTCCAGTTCTTTCGATGCAGGAGAATCTTTTGTAATTGATTCCAATGCCCCATTCACCATGTATAGTTTTGATGCAATCGTACATTGTTCCACCGCCCATTGGTCATAATTGCAATTATTTTCTGAGATCTCAGAAAGGTACCTGACCCTTTTGGGTGGAATGATCTGTGACTTAGTGGTTGTATCTTTTGTATGAGCATGCTGCTCAATATTGGCAAATTCCTTTCCTGTCTTTTTAGAAATAGCAACCACCAATTTTTCAAATAGTTCATTTACCCCCGGGTCATTAAATTGAGCTGCAATTGTCCCCACGATAGGTAATTCCTCATCTTTTACTGTCCAAAGCTGGTGATTGCGCTTGAATTGTTTACGCACATCATGAAGTGCATCAAGGGCGCCTGCTTTATCAAATTTATTAATCGCCACCACATCGGCATAATCCAGCATATTGATCTTCTCCAATTGAGAAGCAGCACCATATTCAGGCGTCATCACGTACAGGCTGATATCACAATAATCCAGGATGGATGCATCGCTTTGACCCACTCCTGCACTTTCCAATATAATAAAGTCAAAGTCGGCCTGCCTGCAAACATCAATAGCATCCTGTACGTATTCGCTGAGGGCTTTATCACTTTCCCTTGTGGCCAGTGATCGCATATACGCTCTTGGAGATGAAATAGAATTCATCCGGATACGATCGCCCAATAAAGCGCCTCCCGTTTTCTTTTTGGAAGGGTCTACAGAGATGACAGCAATAGTTTTATCCGTGAAAGTATTGAGGTAGCGCCTTACTATTTCATCGGTAACTGAAGATTTACCTGCCCCGCCAGTGCCCGTTATTCCCAACACAGGAGCCTTATTGCCAGTAATCTTAGTATCGCTAATTGAAGCGCCGGTGTTTTCTTTAAATCCTGCCTCAGCCATGGTGATGGCCCTGGCAATGCGACGGATGTCCTTCTTTTCACCCAGGGGAAGTTTGCCATTCCATTTTTCAGAAGCCTTCCAATAACCGCTGGTTTTTTCACCGGCTGCCTGGTCTTCCTTACATTTATTGATCACGTCTTCTATCATGCCTTCCAGGCCCATCTTCCTGCCATCATCAGGAGAATAGATGCGTGTGATGCCATAATCCTGTAATTCCTTAATTTCCTGGGGAAGAATGGTGCCTCCTCCGCCTCCAAATATCTTTATGTGACCACACTCACTTTCATCCAGCAGGTCCTTTATATATTTAAAGAATTCTACATGCCCACCCTGGTAAGATGTAATGGCAATGCCCTGGGCATCTTCTTCAATAGCACATTCCACTATTTCGTGGGCACTTCGGTTGTGCCCCAGGTGAATGATTTCAGCGCCTTTGCTTTGCAGGATGCGGCGCATGATATTGATAGCAGCATCATGCCCATCAAAAAGAGAGGCAGCAGTAACGATACGGACCTTTTGGGTTGTTTCTCTGTTCATATAATTGGCAAATCGGGTATAAAGGTAGCCAAGGCCTGTGTAATGGCATTAACTACCCGTTTTTATACCGGCTTTAATTTTTGCAAAATAAGGGCTTCTGTAAATTCCTTCGTTTGATTGGATCAAATCCGGTTTGAAACCATTTTATGTCAGATGAAAAGAATTACCTTTCTTAGCCAACCCTTTTTAACCAACAAGGTACTTTTGTGTTATGCAGTCTATAATTGATTCTGTTTCGCATTTATATAAAAGCTGGTCTGGTAAAGACCCCCACCAGGTAGATGTATTGCCTCAATCGGGAAGTGAAAGAAGGTATTTTAGATTGTATAATGAACGAGGAGAGACCGTGATCGGTACCTATGGTTTGAACGTAGCGGAAAATGAGGCCTTTATATATTTTTCAGGTCATTTCGCTAAAAAAGGATTGCCTGTTCCGCATATCCTTGGCATCAATCACGACAGGATCGTTTACCTGCAGGAAGACTTCGACAATGTTTCCTTACTGGATATACTGGAAAAGCAAGGCTTTACAGAGGATGTGTACAACCTGTTCCGGGAAAGCCTGCACCAACTGGCCAGGTTGCAGGTATTTGGCGATGAGGGCCTGGATTATAGTAAATGCCTTACCAATAAGGAATTTGGTAAGCAGGCCATTATGGCTGATCTTCTTTATTTCAAGTATTATTTTTTAGATGCCTTGCGCAAACCTTACGATAAGCAAAAGCTGATAGATGATTTTGAGGCGCTAAGCAATTACCTCACACATACCGAGTATAAATATTTTATGTACCGTGATTGCCAAAGCCGCAATATCATGGTCAAGGATGACAATTCTGTTCATTTTATAGATTACCAGGGAGGTATGAAGGGTGCACCTCAATATGATGTGGCCAGTATGATCTGGCAGGCCAGGGCCAACTTACCAGACGACTGGAAGGCAAACCTGCTGGAAGATTATATGAATTCATTCGAGAGCATCATCCAGGACTCTATCGATAAGGAAGTGTTTCGCAGTCAGTACAATGGGTATGTCCTTATCCGGTTATTACAGGTGTTAGGTGCCTATGGATTTCGTGGCCTGTTTGAAAGAAAGGCCCAGTTTCTTACCAGCATTCCCCTGGCTCTTAAAAATCTAAGCTGGTTCATTGAAAACCATAGCCTGGGTATCGTGGTGCCTGAATTCAGAAAGGTATTGAACATATGTATAGATGAGGAAGTGATTCAGCGGTTCAACCCTGTGCAGGCCAATGAAGAGACTCCTTTGCTGGTAAAGATCAGCAGCTTTTCCTACCGCAAGGGTATTCCGGAAGATGCCAGTGGCAATGGTGGTGGATTTGTGTTTGACTGCCGGGGCATAGATAATCCGGGCCGCCATGATATTTACAAGGAAGTGCATGGGCGTGATAAGCCCGTAATGGAATACCTGGAGCGCCAGACACGGATGGAAGATTTCCTCAACAGTGTTTTTGACATAGTGGATATATCCGTGGAAGCCTATATAAAAAGAGGCTTTACCAGCCTGTGCGTCAATTTTGGCTGCACGGGAGGTCAACATAGAAGTGTGTACGCGGCAGATGCATTGGCAAGACATTTGAAAACAAAGTATAAGGTAAAAATTGAACTTACCCACCGCGAACAGGAAGCCAAAGGCTGGAAGAATCCATTGGTTAAAAAGGAGGAATCGTGAAAGCAATGATCTTTTGTGCGGGTTTGGGCACCCGTTTCAAACCCTGGACAGATACACACCCCAAGGCACTGGCAGTTGTAAATGGCAAAAGCTTATTACAGCGCAATGTGGAATACCTGAAGAATTATGGAATCACTGATATTGTGGTCAATGTGCATCATTTTGCCGATCAGATCATTGAGGCTATTGAAAAATCAAAAGGTTGGGGAAGTAATATCACCATTAGTGATGAAAAGGAAGAAGTGCTTGAAACAGGCGGCGGTATGTTGAAAGCCAGGAAATTCCTGGAAGGTGAAACTTTTCTTACCATCAATGTGGATATTCTAACCGATGCGAACCTGAAATACTTCCTCGCCTCTCACCAGCAGGAAAATTCACTGATCACCCTGGCTATTACTAACCGCAAGACTTCAAGATATCTCTTATTTAATAAGTACAACCGGCTATGCGGCTGGAGAAACACCTCCACAGGCGAAGAAAGAATTGCACTGGAAGCTAAGGATATGTTTGAAAAGGCCTATAGTGGTTTGGCCATCTTTGAGCCAGAAGTTTTTGATCTTATTCCCCTGCAGCATAAATTTTCATTGATAGATGTGTACCTGGCACTGGCACATAATAATAAGATAGCGGGCTTTGATCACAGTGAAAGTAAGTTATTAGATGTAGGCAAGCCTGATAGTATTGCAAAGGCTGAACAATTATTCGAGTAGGCTATGGTCACCATCGATCTTTAAGTCTTTGTAATGCTGTTACATTCACATATACTCCACAGTGATTTAACATCCGGAAATGCTAAAAATGATTCGTTGACGCCCTGCTGTTAATCAATGCACTTCAAAAACATTTAATTTACAACCCTTATTCTTGACAATATGAAGAAACTTGCCCTGTTAGTAATGGCGAATTGCCTGGTCTTATTAGCATTTTCTCAATCCAACTATGATCACAAAAAATTATTTGACCCCCAATTTTACCCGGTAGCTGCCAATGAATACCGCAGCTCCGGAGGTGAACCCGGACCCAAATATTGGCAGAACCGTGCGGACTACAAGATCAACAGCACACTGGACACTGCCCAGCATAAAGTATCGGGATCGGTAGAGATCACTTATACTAATAATAGCCCCGATAACTTAAACTTCCTTTGGTTGCAAATGGATCAGAACATCTACAAGGAAGAATCAAGGGGTTCAGCCACCACCACCCAAACCGGCGGACGCTGGGCAAATGCCAATTTTACCCAGGGAGATGTGATCAAAACGATCTCGATTGAAGCAGATGGAAAGAAATATACGCCTGAATATAAAGTTACTGATACCAGGATGCAGGTATGGCTGCAACAGCCTTTAAAATCTGCCGGTAATAAAACGAAGATCACCATTGCTTATGAATTTGTGGTACCGGAGTATGGAACCGACCGTATGGGCCGCTTGAATACAAAGAACGGCTGGGTGTATGAAGTAGCGCAATGGTTCCCACGCATGGCAGTATACGATGACATACAGGGATGGAATACATTACCTTATTTAGGGGCAGGAGAGTTTTATTTAGAATATGGAGATATTGAATATGCTATCACGGCGCCTGCCAACCTGATCATTGTAGGCTCTGGTGAATTGCAAAATGAAAAGGATGTATTAACTGCTACACAGGTGTCTCGCCTTGCTTCTGCCCGAAATAGTGACAAGACGGTGGTATTGCGTAGTGCAGATGAAGTGAAGGATCCAAAATCAAGACCTGCAGGAGCCAACCTGACCTGGAAATTTAAGATCCAAAATACCCGGGATGTAGCGTGGGCAGCTTCAAGGGCTTTTGTATGGGATGCTGCGCGCATCAATTTGCCTAGTGGCAAAAAATCGTTAGCCATGAGTGCTTACCCTGTGGAAAGCATTAAAAAGGATGGATGGCAAAGAAGTACTGAAATGGTGAAAGCTTCCATTGAACATTACTCCAATCAATGGTTTGAATTTCCCTATCCTGTGGCTACCAATGTGGCCGGTATAGTTGGGGGTATGGAATATCCCGGTATTGTTTTCTGCAGCTATTCCGATAGCGGTGGCGACCTGTGGGGTGTAACGGATCATGAATTTGGCCATACCTGGTTTCCAATGATAGTAGGCAGTAATGAGCGCAAATATGCCTGGATGGACGAAGGGTTTAATACCTTCATTAATGACATTTCTACCAAGGCATTTAACAAAGGTGAATATGCGCAGTTTTCATTCTTTCCACAAGATGAAATGATCCGGGCTGCTTTTAATGATAATATGGACCCATTGTGGACTACACCAGAAGTAATTCAACAGCAAAACCTGGGAACAGCGGCGTATCTGAAGCCATCTATGATGCTGCATGCTTTAAGAGATGTGGTACTTGGCCCGGAAAGATTCGACAGGGCATTCAGAACCTATATTAGCCGTTGGGCCTTTAAACATCCAAACCCTTATGATTTTTTCAGGACCATGGAGAATGTGGGTGGTGAGGACTTATCATGGTTTTGGAGAGAATGGGTTTTCAATAATTACAAACTGGATCAAGCCGTGTCAGGTGTAAAGTATAATGATAATATTCCTGAAAGAGGTGCAAACATAACTATAGAGAACCTGGATCAAATGGCTATGCCGGTAACGGTTTTGGTTAAGGAAGCTAACGGCAAGCAACAGCGCATCAATCTACCGGTAGAAGTATGGCAAAGAGGTTCCGAGTGGACATTCAATGTAAATACAACCAGCCGCATCACTGATGTAGTATTGGATCCTGATAAGAACCTTCCGGATATCAACAGGAAGAACAATAGTTTAAATGCAAAAGGATTTTAAACTTCGAAAGTAATTTATAATAAAAGGCACTATGTGATTACATGGTGCCTTTTTAATTAGATGAGTTGATCGTTTCCAATAGTTCTTCGATCGGTGATTCCTCCAGGATGATCCTTTGAGGAGTTCCTTCCTTATTATGCCATTTTATCAACCGGAAACAATTTTCTTCTATTTCAATACCTGTAATATCCCCATCACTAAAGCAACAACAACCCGAATTAAAATAAGTAGGTTTCAAACCCAGGTAATCAGCAGATATTTTAGAATATTCAAACTTCCGTAGTTGTATTTCTTTTTCCAGCGCCTGGGTCATTCCCTTGTCATTAAGTTTCTGAGCATATTGTAGCTGACGGTATAATCTTTCAATATGAGTTAAAGCTTCAAAAACGGGTTGGTGAGTATGACCAGTAATAAGGAAAAGATCTTTTTGCTGTGCACTCCATTCATACATCATTTCATTATGTACTGTTTTAAGTTGAGCATCATAAGCAGGTGTATTTGGATTGATCTTTAAGTAGGATTGTAAGGGTGCCCATATTCTGGAGATAAAAAATTTACTGAACATATTCCCATCGCTTACCTCATCTCCCTGGTGCCCATGGGTACAAAAAATATTGATCGTCTTTTCCTTGATCTGTGTTTGCAGGATCACTCCTTCATAGATCGGTACATCATAGCCGTATACCTCTTTTAGCTGCATAGCCGCAAAGGGATCATTGTCCCAAAACAGGTCATGGTTACCGAAAATTTTAATGAATGCATTTTTAGGAATGAAGCGAGCTTCTTTTTCAAAGGAAGGCATTTGTGCTTTCTTAACTGAAGGCCATAGGTTTTCCCATAATTCTTCGCTGTCGCCTAATGCTATATAATGAAAGCCCTTGGTCTCATAATAATCCAGGGCAGCCAGGTAATTAGGTTCGCACAACATAAAATCATCTGCACCATCTCTTTTACCTTTATGCAAATCTGAGAAAATAATAAATTTACCTGTGTGAACATCAAAGGGTAGGATCAATCCCTTTTTTGTTTTACCATCCATGATGCAGGTAAAAAGGTCGCTAAGCGCTTTGAACACTCTTTCCCTATTAGGTTGAGAAGAATATTTGGCACTCAGCCATAGCACAGGTTTCAATAATAAGCGTCTCAAAAGTCTTTGCATTGCGCTGGAATAAATGGACAGTCTTGTTGTTTCGTTTTTTGAAATTAAGGAAAAGGAGTTGTCTTCACAGTGAAAGTGCAAGTTAAAAGCAGATCAATAACAGCTTATGGGCATTACATTGTTAACAAGGTTCCCTTATTCTCGTAAATGAATACGAAACCGTATGCCCCGATACATCCACTTTGCAACAACTTTATAACTGCAGTATGATAAGCTTGCAACATATTTGCTGTTTACCTGTACTTTCTCCGTTGTATACCCGCATGCATACAGGGAGAAAACGGGGATAATACGGAGATAATACGGGTTTACAGCGGTGATTGCAGTTAATTGCCTAAGCTTTCACTTGTAGTTGATGGTGTGCCAGCAGGTAGTTGATAGTTTTTCAATGATTAACTTAAAAGCAGGTTGAAGTCAACTTAATAAAAAAGGCTTTCCCTCTCTAACAAGGAAAGCCTTTTTCAATTGCTTTACAAATAAGTTATTATCCTTTCACACCAATCATGCTGATCTCTACATTCACAAACTTGGGTAACGCAGATACCTGCACGGTTTCCCTGGCAGGAAAGCTGTCGGTGAAATATTTCCCATAGATTTCATTGATTTCGCTAAAGCGGTTCATATCGGTAATGAATATAGTGGTCTTTACCACATCATTGAAGGTCATGCCTGCTTCCTGGAGAATGGCTTTGAGATTTTGCATGACCTGGTGAGTTTCTTCCTGTATATCACGATTTTTTAAATTACCAGTGGCAGGATCTATACAGACCTGGCCTGAAATGTAAATGGTGTCTTTAACAACGATGGCCTGGTTGTAAGGGCCTATTGGTGCAGGGGCGTTTTTAGTGGTTATGATCTTTTTTTCCATACAGCGAATTACACTATTTTAACTGGAATTAGATAAAATATTTTGAATGTTCTACCTATCTGTTTGTCGAAGTGCGGATTATTAAGGTAATTCGTACCATGCAGATCGTAGTTATAACGGATGAGGTATTAAAAAAGGAGTTGTTGAATGCTGGCACTGCCTCCTCTCTTCATTGTTTATATGTAGACAATATTGATGAAATGATGCAACACAGGGAAGCAGACGCGTTTATAGACCTGCTTTTTGAACCTGATACAGATCGTATTGATCAATTAAAAAGCCTGGCTCCCAAACCGGTTATCATAAATAGTGTGATACATACTTTACAAGAACTATCTATGGATGTGATCCGCATAAATGCCTGGCCAACATTTTTAGCATCTGACCTGGTAGAGGGGTCTGCTTCTGAACAACAAAAGAAAATGGCAGAAGAAATATTGGGACAGTTTCATAAACAGATATCCTGGTTGCCCGATGTACCTGGTTTTATTGGGGCCAGGGTAGTCAGTAAGATCGTCAATGAAGCCTGGCTGGCAGTAGAAGAAGGTGTGAGCACTCCTGCCGAAATTGATATTGCCATGCGACTAGGCACTAACTATCCTTATGGGCCGCTGGAATGGGCAGAAAAAATAGGTACTCTCCGGGTGAAGTCCCTGCTGGATGTTATCACATCGAAATAATTATTTCTATTAAGGTCCTTGGTTCTCACCAAATTGATTGTGGATATTTATTTGCTGCATATGCTAAAAATGTTAGTAAATTGCATGTATAATACTCACCCTTAATCATATAGCATGGATTACCTTCAATTTAATGTAGCGGGTTATCATATGAATGATTACCAATTGGTTTTAAAGCCTCATGAAGAGTTGTGGAACCGCTTGAAGAAGATTAAAGGAGAATTTGCGGAGAACTATGATGCTGTTTTGCAGACAACAACTAAGCCGCATATCACCCTGGTACGTTATCATGCATTGGAGATGAGTGAAGAAAAGCTCTTAAACCGATTGAATCACATTGCTATGGGCTTTACTCCCTTTAAAATAGAACTTAAAGATTTTGGTAGTTTTCCTTCACACACCATCTTTATCAATGTACTTTCCAGGCTGCCTATTAAAAAGTTGTCTGTTGCTTTGAAAGAGGTTCAGGGACTTATGAAGGTTGATAAGGAGCATAAGCCTCATTTCATTGATGATGCGTTTATAACTATAGCGTCAAAATTGAAGCCCTGGCAGTATGAGAAAGCATGGTTGGAATATGCGCACCGTCATTTTACAGGGCGGTTTATAGCTGACCATATGTTGTTATTGAAGCGCAATTCTAACACCAAGGGGCCTTTCCAGGTAGTCAGGAGATTTGACTTTTTAAACCTCCCTATATTGACAAAGCAGGGAGCATTATTTGCCTGAATAATTTTTCCTCCGGATATTTTATTGAAAACTTATGGAAGATCATAACAGGGATGTTATTGCCAATGAATATAAAAAAGGCAGGGGCGCACAATTTAATACACCTAATAAGTTTCTTAAGACACAGGTCAAAAGAGAGCATGTTGAGGCAATAGATGATTGGATAGAAGAAGATATTCATACGCAGTATATAGATATATTCCCCAAAACAATTGTCAATAAAGTGGATAGCCCGGATGTGGGTATGTGGTACAGCATGAATCCATACCAGGGTTGTGAACATGGATGTATTTATTGCTATGCACGTAATTCTTTTGAATACTGGGGATATAGTGCAGGAGTTGATTTTGAAAGTAAGATATTGGTTAAAAAAGATGCCCCAAGATTGTTGAGAGCATTTTTAATGAATCCAAAATGGGATTGTGTGCCAATTGGTGTAAGTGGGAATACTGATTGTTACCAGCCTGCTGAGAGGAGATTCCGAATCACAAGACAATTGTTGGAAGTATGTAATGAATTCAATCAGCCGGTAGGTATCATTACGAAGAACGCCGGCATTCTCAGGGACAAGGATCTATTGCAAGAGATGGCCAGTAAAAAACTTGTTTCTGTTTTGATGTCTATTACCTCTTTTGATGAAACACTTAGGCGGGCAATGGAACCAAGGACAACTACAGGCAAGCAAAGAATAAGGGTGATCCGTGAACTGAGTAGGGCGGGGGTACCTGCAGGTGTCATGCTGGGGCCTATGATTCCAGGATTGAACGACCATGAAATGCCCGCCATTTTAAAAGCAGGAAGTGAGGCGGGCGCCAGTTTTTCTGCTTATACTTTTGTTCGTTTGAACGGGTCTGTTAAGTTACTTTTTCATGACTGGTTGTATAAGAGCTTTCCAGAGCGTGCAGATAAGGTATGGCATATGATCCAGGATGGGCATAATGGAAAGGTGTCAGACAGCCGTTTTGGTGTGCGGATGAGTGGAGAAGGTCCTTTGGCTAAACTGATCAGTGACCAATTTCATACCTATACTAATAAATATGGGTTGGGATATGAAAGAATGGATCTTGACTGCAGTCGGTTTAGAAGGCCAGGGGAGCAGGGCAAATTATTTTGACAATAATAAATTTAAATCGAAACAGGCTATTCAGAAATGCATGATAATTGCACATCTGAGTGTTATGTCGAAGTCTAAACTGAGAGGAAAAGATCTAAGAAGCATTGGTTATCCTGAAGGGTCTGTAATAAGCATAGCATTACAAATAATAGAAAAAGACTTCAAGAAGCTTTCCAGGGAAGATGCACTTGAAGTATTGAGTAGTGTATTGCAAAGTCCTAACCAGTATGCACATGATGGTAAATTAGATAAGATTGCAGAAGCATTATTGCCAAAGCCCAGAATGGGCGGTGATGAAATTCCATTGCGTCAGCAGGGTATCAACTTTAATGTGTTTGGGCAGGAAGGAATAGAAATGGGTGCTATGCAACAAATGTTTACTGCTGCTAAGATACCAATTGCAGTGGCCGGGGCTTTGATGCCTGATGCACACCAGGGCTATGGGCTTCCTATTGGTGGTGTTTTAGCTACTGATAATGCCGTAATTCCATATGGTGTGGGAGTAGATATAGGATGTCGCATGTGTCTTTCTGTGTTTGATATCCATCCACAAGAACTCAATGCCAGGGAAAGTTTTTTTACGAATATTTTGGATACTCAGACCTTATTTGGCAGTGGTGCTACATTTGAATCTGGAGCGGAGCATGAAGTGATGTATCGAAAAGAGTTTGATGAACTAGGTCTGTTAAAGGGATTGCAGGGCCGTGCCTGGAAGCAATTAGGATCTTCAGGATCAGGAAATCATTTTGTAGAATTTGGATCAGTTGAGATTGCCAACAAAGATGAAGTAGTGGGCTTGGAGCCAGGAAAATACCTCGGTTTATTATCTCATTCAGGGTCCAGGGCACTGGGGGCAAATATTGCCAACCATTATACAAAGATTGCCAGGGAAAAAAGGAGATTGCCTGGTGAAGCGGCCAATCTTGCATGGCTGGACCTTGATGAGGAAGAGGGAATAGAATACTGGATGGCCATGAACCTGGCAGGAGATTATGCATCCGCCTGTCATCATATCATCCATGAAAAAGTGGCCAGGCAATTGGGAAGAAATCCTATAAAGATGATCGAGAACCATCACAACTTTGCCTGGAAAGAATCTTTTGAAGCAAAAGAGGTGATCGTGCACAGAAAGGGAGCTACGCCTGCAGGTAAAAATGTACTGGGAATCATTCCGGGATCAATGACAGCACCTGGGTTTATTGTAAAAGGGAAAGGCGAACAAGCTTCAGTAGCTTCAGCTTCCCATGGGGCAGGAAGAAAGATGAGCCGTACATTAGCCTTGAAAACAGTGACCCATAGTCAATTGAATGAAACTTTACAACAACATGGAGTGAAATTATTGGGAGGAGGATTGGATGAAGCACCTTTTGCCTATAAAGACATCCAGGAAGTGATGCGATGTCAAAAAGCTTTAGTAGAAACCGTTGGGTTGTTTTATCCGAAGATTGTGAAAATGGATGGTGCCGTGCCGAAGGGATTTAATAAAAAGAAAAGGTAAATATCACTGTGAAGCTTTGTGAGCTATTTTGTATTTATAGAATTGGAAGAAACTGCGTGGTTGTAAATCAGCAAGAAGTAAAAATGCAAATAACAGACTGGTGAAAATAAATGCTCTTGAGCTTAGAAAATAGCAGGCATTGTGAAATAAAGTAGCATTTGGAGAAGGACTTTCATTTGGAGTTCCATATTTAGGGTGGGAAACAGCTTCATGAAAGTCTGCAATGCTTTTTTCGGGAACTTTATACACAGAATCAAATCGCTTTGTATTCAATAATAATTGCAATGATTCTCTTTTATTATTAAAATCAGGCTCCAGGTTGGTGTCAAAATATTGCCATTTACCTTCTATTTTTCCCTCAACAGTATAGTGGTTGGGAAAACCTACCTTTCTAAAATCAATGCCTTTTCTTTTAAATACCTCCATCATTACAATGGCTTGTTGACTGCAGGCAGCCATGGGGTGCTTCATAATATCGTCGGGAATGACGATAGCTGATAAGTGGTTCCAGACAAGGGTGCCGGAAAGCCAGGCAAAAATATTATCTGAAGGAGAATAGTGTGAGTACCCATGATAAAATCGTTTACGAACTATTTCGGCTACGTAATTAAAATAGTTAAGTGAATTTTTTCTTTGATCTTTAAAATGAAAATCAGAAGCGTTTATAATGTCGTTGACAGATTGGAATTTTGCGAAATAAGAGGTATCAAATTCTTCCCATGCATGGCCTAAATTCCTGGAATGGTCTTCATACGTTTTTGGCAGGAACCGGCTTACCAAAGCAAAGCCCGCCAAAAAAAACAATAAAAGTGCAAGTATGGTTTTGGATTTCATGGATAATAGGGACAATAAATTACATATAAACCCTTAGGTGTTGACAAATGTAATTTTTAATACCTAAAAATGCAACCGGTTAAATAGTTTATCTTGGCGAGTCTTTCTCGATGGCATAATAATCCATTTACACCTTTATATATATTTTTTTCTTGTCCAGGTAATAACAAATAGCCCACATGAACAGGATGACCGTGAGAGCAAATGCCAAGGAGCCAATTTCAGGTGCACCTGGAATGAATTTATAGATCCTTTCATAGATCCAGCTCCACGGACTGGTATACAGCGCTTCCCCTTTGTTATTAAAACCATTTGGAATACGTATAAGTCGCAAACCTTTAGGGAGAAATGCGCTCAGGGCAAAAACAAATAAAGCGTTCTTGCCAAATACATCAAAAAACCTAGTCAACCAGCCCTTTAAACCTTTTACTTCAATTGCATAGACCAACGTCGCTAATAAGGCTATTGCCATTCCTGTAGTGGCCATAACATAAGAGCTTGTCCATATTTTTTTATTGACAGGAAAACTAAGTCCCCATATATAACCCGTGATCAAAAATGCCATGGCTGCAATGAACAATACCGTAAGTGTCTTATATACTTCAAAGCCTTTCACAGCATTATCAGTAAGCTGTTGCATATGTTTTCCTCTTTTTACAATATAGTCTCCTACCAGGTAGCCAAAGATCACCTGGACAATAGCTGGCAAAGTACTCACGAGACCTTCAGGATCGAATACAACACCTTCCCCATGGTACATATGCTGGTCATGAAGTATAGCCAGATCTATATTAGTACCAAACCAACCTTGTAAACTATAAGGATCTGAAGGATTACCTATGAAACAGAAAAGCCAGTATAAAAGAAGTATTATAAGTCCTGCTAAAAACGCACCTCTTGCCTTAAGATAATACACAATTATGGAGGCAAAAAAATAGCAGACTGCAATGCGCTGCAAGACCCCAAAAATACGTATCCCAACTAGTTTACCTTGCGTATTGGTCCAGGTCCATCCATTAGCCACTAATTGATCTCCTTCCCAACGGGTGAACGGCCACCAGTTCAGGAACAATCCGATGGCAAAGATCAACAAGCTTCTTCTAATCACTTTTTTCCAAAATGTGCTGTCTCCTGCCTGTTCCAGGCGGGGCATCACAAATGCCATGGCATTTCCCACAGCAAATAGAAAGAATGGGAAAACGAGATCCGTTGGTGTGAGCCCATGCCAAGGGGCATGTTCTAATGGGGCATAAATGTGTGACCATGAGCCGGGATTATTCACCAATATCATAAGGGCGACAGTAGCTCCTCTGAAAACATCTAAAGAATAATAGCGCTGTTTCAAATGGGTTGTTTTGATAAATGTAGCGATTTGATCAATAGCATTAAATTATATAGTAGTCAAAATCAATCGTTTACAAGCATATTTACTCTCCTAAGTATTTTCCTTTATTGCAAAAGCTGTTTAATTGAGTAACTTATTCAAAATCTGTCCATTTTGTGCATTTGCCAGTCACATGGCAACTATTATATTTGCACGGCAAGTTTTACTTGGTCACAAAAAATTACCGTGTGACTGAGGGGGCGAAGCCATGAGCATTTAGCAGGTTTTAAGGCAGTTAATTATTTAAAATTCAATTAATTGAGTTCTAAATGGTATGCTATATATACCCGTCCCAGGTGGGAAAAGAAAGTCAATAATCTTTTGAACCAAAAAGGTATCGAAAGTTATTGTCCTTTAAATAAAGTGCACCGGAAATGGAGTGATCGTATTAAGATTGTGGATGAGCCTTTATTTAAGTCATATGTCTTTGTAAAAGTAGGTGAGGATGACAGGACCAATGTTCGGATGACCGATGGCGTTGTCAATTTTGTATATTGGAATGGGAAGCCTGCTATTATAAAAGATAAAGAGATCGTGGCCATTCAACGATTTCTTGATGAATATCATGATGTTGAGGTTGTCAAGCTAGACCTTGTTCCACAGCAAAGGGTAAGGGTCATAGCCGGGCCATTAATGGACCAAGAAGGAAAGGTCTTAGAAATCAACAAGAAAACAGCAAAGGTCTGTTTGGATAGCCTTGGCTTTATGTTGGTGGCTTATATTGAAAAGAAAAGGTTGAGATCGATACTACCAAATCAAACTGAATGAGAATTTTTACCGGTCTGTTCTTTGCGGCAATTATTTTTTTAGCTACCTCATGCAGGGTACAAAAGAAAACGTTTAGTAATTATTTAGAAAATGTAGCGGATACTACAATTCCTATTCAAAATAATATTCCTGATCCATTAATCCAGAAGAATGACATTTTATCTATCCGTGTGTACAGCATGAGTATTAACCCTGCCACTGATATTCCTTATAATTTGCCCGAGCAGGCGGTAGCAGGAGGCACAGGTACAACAACTGCGGGGTTTTTAGTGGATCAAAATGGCAATATTGAATACCCCAGGATAGGAACTATCCATGTAGAAGGCCTAACCAAGGAACAACTTGCCAATACTATTAAGGAAAAATTGAAGGATCAGCTTACCCAGCCTTCCGTAATTGTCAGGTTTGTCAATTATAAGATCACTGTTTTAGGAGAAGTTGGAACGCCAGGAACATTTACACTACCTAATGACAAAGTAACAATTTTAGAAGCGCTCGGTTTAGCAGGCGATATAACAGACTTTGGTAAACGGTCTAGCATTAAAATCCTCAGAGAAAATAATAATCAAAGAGAGATTGGAACTGTAAACCTAACTTCTAAAGAAATGTTTAATTCCCCATTTTATTATTTGCAGCAGAATGATGTAGTATTTGTGGAGCAGGAAAGACGTAAAATTAAACAGCAGGAACAACAAAGTCTTGCTCAACAGATTGGGTTGGCAACAAGCATAATCACAACTATAGCCTTAATCCTAAATTTTATTAAATAATTTAATTATCCTTCATGTTAGTGGAAGAGCAGATGCAAATAGCAAGGCCAAATACTGCCAATTTAAACGTCAAGGATATCTTTTATAAGTATATTCGTTTTCTTCCATTATTTGTCATTTCTGTAGCTCTATCACTTTTGGTTGCATTTCTATATCTACGTTATGCTACTTTAGTTTACCAATCAATGGGTACTTTGGTAATAAAGGATGATAAAAACTCAGGGGGTGGGAGCAACGATAAGTTGGAGCAGTTGTTGGTTTCGGATGGTAAGGTTAACATTCAAAATGAAATAGAATATTTGCAATCAAGGCCATTAATGGAGAGGGTAGTGCGGGCGTTAAATCTAAATTTTACCTATTTGGCCAAAGGAAATATCAAAGAATTGAATGTTTATAAATCTTGTCCATTTAGGGTAGAAGCATTTCAAATTAATGATTCCGCTTCATCTTTTTCTATCAATATCAGGTTTGAGGACGAGAATAGATTTACGTTAAACCAGGAACCGGCCACGTTTCAATTTGGGCAGATATTTAAAAACAAAAATGGCGTCTTTAGATTAGTAAGAATTTCTCCCGGGCAGTTGGGAAGTGAATATCATGTGATATGGAAGCCAACTACTATAACGGCTGGTGAAAATATATCTAATTTGGTGGTTGCTCCCAAATCAAGTACTGGTATCCTGGTTATAACTAAAGAAGCCACTAATCCCCAATTGGCAGCCGATGTCATTAACCAATTGATGGAAGAATATAAGGGAGCCGTAATTGAAGATAAAAATGATGCAACTCAAAAAACAATAGCCTTTGTTGACAGCCGTCTGGATGTAGTGCAAAGGGAATTGGACAGCATTAACAGGCAATTATTATTATTCCAGCAAACCAATAATATCATAGACCCAGAAGCTCAATCGGGCAACTATCTTTCTCGCATCGAAGAGTCAAATAAAGAAGCAATCACTCAATCATTACAGCTTAATAACATAGAGATGATTGAAGCCTATCTTAAAGATGGCCATACTGGTAGAGACCCGGTACCTACCTCATTAAGCATAGAAGATCCCACCCTGGGTTCTATGGTGGCTGCTTATAATAAATCCAAAATCGAATTAAAAGCATTGCAGGAAAATGCCCCTGCAGGCAATGTGGCCGTTCAACAAAAAGTATTGGAGTCGGATCTTTTAAAGAATAAGATCCTGGAAAACCTGAAAACTGTTAAGTCAGCCTATAGCTCCGCTTTGGGAACTACCCTCCATACCAGGAACAATGCACAGGGAGAGGTGAGGACCTTGCCTTCAAAAATGCAGATCCTGGCAGATATCAAAAGAGCCCAACAAACTAAGCTGGTAGTTTATAATTCTTTGCTCCAGAAAAGGGAAGAATCAGCTATTGCTTTAGCTTCCCAAATATCTAATACCAAGGTTTTACAGGATGCATCACCGAATTCAACTCCTATAAAGCCTAACCGCAGGAATATCCAGATGCTCTCCATTTTTATTGGATTACTGATCCCAGGGTTATTCATTTTCATAATAGAGTTATTAAATGATAAGGTCACCAGCCGTTCAGATATTGAACGTGTAACAGGTGCCACGATACTTGGAGAAGTAGGGCATTCCTTTGGTAAGGAAACATTGGTAGTTACCAATAACAATAGGAAAGTGGTAGCAGAACAATTTCGGATGTTGCGCTCCAATCTACAATATGTGCTTAATCATATTGACAAACCTGTCATTTTAGTGACTTCATCCTTTAGTGGCGAAGGCAAATCTTTTATCAGTACCAATACTGGAGCAGTGATGGCGCTGACAGGAAAGAAAACGATCATCCTGGAATTTGATATTCGCAAGCCAAAGGTGCTGTCTCATTTGAATTTGGGCAAACGACCTGGATTGACCAATTATTTATTAGGAAAAGTAAAACTGGAAGATCTTCCTGTACCAGTTCAGGAAAGTGAAAACCTGTACGTTCTACCTTGCGGTCCTGTGCCTCCTAACCCAGCTGAATTATTATTGGATCCGAAATTGAATGAATTATTTAATTATCTCCGATCCGCGTTTGATGTGGTGATTATGGATACGGCCCCGGTGGGAATGGTTAGTGATGCATTGACATTAAGCAAATTTGCAGACTGTACTTTATATATTGTGCGACAGGGACATACTTTCAAAAAACAAGTTGCACTTATAGATGAATTCTATCAAACCGGCAAGCTTCCTAAAATTTCAATTGTATTGAATGATGTAAAAGTAAGGTCCGGTTATGGATATTATGGATATGGCCGTTATGCATATGGATATGGACATAGCCATGGTTCGGGATATTTTGAGGAAGAAACCCCTCCAGCAGGAACCCTGGAAAAATGGTTTGGATGGCTGGACACAAAAACATGGACTAAGAAGAAAAAACGAAAAAAGACAACAGTATAATGCGCATATTAGTAACAGGAGGAGCTGGCTTTATTGGATCTAACCTTGCTGAACATTTGGTGTCGATACCTGAGGTGGAAAAAGTACGTGTGCTGGATAACCTTTCTACAGGAACTCTTAAAAACCTGGAATCAATAAATGAGAATTCCAAATATGAATTCGTTGAAGGGGATATCAGGGATTATGAAACCTGTTTAAAAGCATGTGATGGAATGGACCTGGTTTCGCACCAGGCAGCATTGGGATCAGTTCCACGTTCTATTCATGATCCTATCACCACGAATGAGGTGAATATTACCGGCACCTTGCATGTTTTTACGGCAGCAAAAGAACATAAGATCAAAAGGGTTGTGTATGCAGCCAGTTCATCCACTTATGGAGACCATCCAGGTTTGCCTAAACTGGAAAATAATATTGGTAACCCTCTTTCCCCTTATGCAGTTACAAAGTATGTGAACGAATTGTATGCGAAAGTGTATGCAAGTACTTACAACATGGAATTGATCGGGTTGCGGTATTTTAATGTATTTGGTCCGAGGCAAAATCCGCAAGGTCCTTATGCTGCAGTAATCCCATTGTTCATTCAGTCAGTACTTAACAATGAGCCACCATTGATCAATGGCGATGGCGAGCATAGCAGGGACTTTACATTTGTAGCGAATGCTGTTCAAGCTAATTTACGTGCACTATTTACAGATAATGTGAAAGCCCTTAATGAAGTGTATAATATAGCTTTTGGAGAGCGTACAACTTTGAATGAAGTATTTCAAATGATAAAGGAGGTGGCCGGAAGTGACCTGGCACCAAAATATGGACCTGAGCGAAAGGGTGATGTAAGACATAGCCTTGCTGACATCTCAAAGGCGAAGGAATTATTGAATTACGTGCCGTTGGTAAGTATCCGTGAAGGATTAAAAAACGCTTTTGAATGGTACAGGGAGCATCATCATTTCAGTTATTCGTAAAGAATCGCGAAAACAACGAATAAACCAGTATTCTCTTGACCTACTTTGTACATCCCACTGCCATTATTGATCAAGATGCTCAAATAGGTGAGGGAGTTAAGATCTGGCATTTCTGTCATATCATGGGAGGAAGCACAATAGGCCCAAATTGCAGCCTGGGTCAAAATGTTTTTGTTGCTTCCAATGTCGTGCTTGGGAAGAATGTAAAAGTTCAAAATAATGTTTCTATCTACGAGGGAGTGATCTGCGAGGATGATGTTTTCCTTGGGCCTTCCATGGTATTTACTAATGTGATCAATCCCCGCAGCGTTGTGAGCCGTAAGGATGAATACAAAAAAACAATAGTGAGAAAAGGGGCTTCCATAGGTGCCAATGCAACGATCATTTGTGGAAACGAGATAGGATCTTTTGCTTTGGTTGGAGCAGGTGCTGTGGTAACCAAACCTGTGCTTCCGTATGCACTGGTGACTGGAAATCCAGCCAGGCAAATGGGATGGGTAAGTGAATTGGGCCACCGCCTACATTTTGATAAAGAAGGCGTGGCGTTTTGTAGTGAAAAAGGTGAAACCTACCAGCTTCAAAACAATCAGGTTATAAAAATCAATTAAGCAGGCAGTGTTGCCCGATAGCTTTTTTATAAAACAAGAATGAAAAACGATCAAACTATAATTATTACAGGCGGCGCCGGCTTTATTGGCTCGCATGTGGTGCGTTTATTTGTAACGAAGTATCCCGATTATAAAATTATTAACCTGGATGCGCTGACCTATGCCGGTAACCTTGAGAATCTAAAAGATATTGAAGCAGCTCCTAATTATATTTTTGAAAAGGTCAATATCCTGGATGTAGCAGAATTGGAGCGTGTTTTTGAAACTTATCATCCAGATGGAGTCATTCACCTGGCAGCTGAATCACATGTGGACCGTTCAATAGTATCACCACTTGATTTTGTATATACTAATGTTGTTGGGACAGTCAATCTTCTGAATGTTGCTAAAAAACATTGGTCTCAACAAGCAAACTCCTTTCAAGCAAAACGCTTTTACCATGTATCTACAGATGAAGTTTATGGCGCCTTGGGAGATACAGGTCTCTTTACAGAGAAAACTCCTTATGATCCCCATTCACCCTATTCCGCATCCAAAGCTTCTTCCGATCACTTCGTCAGGGCTTATCATGATACCTATGGGCTTCCGGTTGTGCTTACCAATTGCTCCAACAATTATGGTCCCAACCACTTTCCAGAAAAACTGATTCCATTAATGATCAATAATGTCATTCATAAAAAGCCGCTGCCTGTATATGGGGATGGTCTTTATACCCGTGACTGGCTTTTTGTAAAGGATCATGCTACTGCTATAGATGCAGTATATCATCATGGTGTGGTCGGAGAAACTTATAACATTGGTGGATTTAATGAATGGAAGAATATTGATTTGGTTAAGTTGCTTTGCAAGCTTGCCGATGAAAAGCTGGATAGAGCAAAAGGAGAAAGTGAGCAACTGATCACCTATGTAAAAGACCGGCCCGGCCATGACAGGCGTTATGCCATTGATGCTTCCAAGATCAATAAAGAATTGGGCTGGAAACCCAGTGTAACATTTGAAGAAGGCTTATCCCAGACCATTGACTGGTACCTGCAGAATACAGATTGGTTAGAACATGTGACAAGTGGTGAATACCAGCAATATTATCAAACTCAATATTCAACGGCGCAATAATAATGAAAGGAATTATACTGGCAGGAGGTAGCGGCACAAGGCTTTACCCAATTACGAAGGCTATTTCAAAGCAACTAATGCCTATTTACGACAAGCCTATGATTTATTATCCACTGTCTATTTTGATGATGGCGGGGATCAATGAAATATTGATCATTACAACTCCTGAAGATAACCCTTCATTCAAGCGATTGTTGGGTGATGGCAGCCAGGTGGGATGTAGGTTTGAATATGCCATACAGGAAATACCTAATGGTTTGGCGCAGGCCTTTGTGATCGGTGCATCCTTCATCGGAAATGATAAGGTGGCCCTGGTGCTGGGAGATAATATATTTTATGGAACCGGGTTGGGAAGACAATTGCAGGCTTTGAATGATATTGAAGGAGGCTATGTGTTTGCTTACCAAGTTAGTGATCCAGAGCGGTATGGGGTAGTGGAATTTGACTATGACCACAAAGTAATTTCTATAGAGGAAAAACCTGAAAAACCTAAATCTAATTATGCAGTGCCGGGTTTATATTTTTATGACAATGATGTGGTGGAGATAGCAAAAAATTTGAAGCCTTCACCAAGAGGAGAATATGAGATCACTGATGTAAATAAAGAATACCTGAAACGGGGGGAATTGAAAGTAGCAATATTAGATAGAGGTACTGCGTGGTTGGATACGGGAACTTTTGATTCTTTGAGTGATGCTTCGGAATTTGTAAGAGTCATTGAAAAAAGACAAGGGACGAAGATTGGGTGCATTGAGGAAGTGGCTTTTAGGATGGGCTTTATTGATAAGGAACAATTGCTTGTGGTTGCTTCATCATTAGCAAAAAGTGGGTATGGACTGTATTTAAAAGGAATTATAAATACCAAATGAAACAGCCTCTAATTTCAATTATATCACCTATTTATAAAGCGGAAACTTTAGTACAAGTTTTAGTTGAGAAAATAAAGGGAGAAGTTTTGGCAATAACTCAAAATTTCGAAATCATTCTGGTGGAAGATGGAAGTCCAGATAGGAGTTGGGAGGCTGTCGTTATTGAAACTGAAAAAGATATTCGTGTAAAAGGTATAAAGCTTAGTCGCAATTTTGGTCAACACTATGCTATTACAGCTGGTCTAGATCATTGTTCAGGAGAATGGATAGTCGTTATGGATTGTGACTTGCAGGATAAACCCTCTGAAATTAAAAAATTATATGAAAAGACATTTGAAGGTTATGATCTTGTACTGGCGCGAAGAGAAATCAGGGTAGACAAGTATCAGAAAAAATTTTTCTCAAGGCTGTTTTACAGAACATTAGGATATTTGACAGGCACCAAGCAAGATCCAACCATTGCAAATTTTGGTATCTATCACCAAAAAGTTGTGTGTGCAATACGTTCCCTTAGAGAGCCAATTCGTTACTTCCCCACAATGGTCAGATGGGTAGGTTTCAATAGAACGACCATTAATGTTGAGCATGGAGCTAGGGAAATTGGAACGACCACATACAACTTTAGTAAGCTATTGCGATTAGGTCTAGACATTATTTTAGCTAACTCAGATAAACCAATTAAACTCACAATCAAAATCGGTTTTCTTGTTGCTATGTTTTCGTTCATGTTTGGAATATTCACGATAATAAGATATCTAAATGGAAATATCACTGTGGTGGGGTATACGAGCCTGCTTATCTCTATATGGTTTCTCGCCGGCTTGATATTGATGGTTTTAGGTGTTATAGGGCTTTATATTGGCAAAACCTTTGAGGGAGTTAAAAACAGGCCTATTTATATCCTTGATAAAAAGTATAATCTGGACTAATGTTCACATTATACCTAATGTCTGAAAAAGGCTATGTTGTCTTAAAAGAACTGGTAGCAAATTCTTTTGGCAAGTATATTGAGATGGTCGTTTCATCAAGGGACAATTCAGTCCAGAACGATTACTACAATGAAATCGAGTTATTATGCAAGGAAAACAATCTAAAGTTTATAAATAGACATGATGTTAGAGTTGTTTCTTCATCTTTCAGTCTGGCTATTTCATGGCGGTGGTTGATTGAGACAAACGGTTTAATCGTTCTGCATGATAGTTTATTGCCACGGTATCGTGGTTTTGCACCCTTGGTTTCGGCTCTAATAAATGGAGATAAAGAATTGGGCGTAACAGCCTTGTTTGCGAATAGTGAGTTTGATAGGGGAGATATAATCATGCAAAAATCTGTAGCAGTAACTTACCCGATAAAGATAAGTGAAGCTATTACTGTAATATCTCAGCTATATGTTGATATTGTTCTTGATGTGATTAGAAAGCTTGTGACCAAAGAAGACATTCAGGCGATAAAGCAGGACGAGGCAAAGGCTACGTATAGTTTATGGAGAGACGATGATGATTATGCCATCGATTGGAGACTAGATTCAGAAAAGATTGAACGTTTTATAAATGCAACAGGTTTTCCTTACAAGGGTGCAAAGTCACTGATTAATGGCAAACCGGCAAGAATAATAGAAGCAGAACAGTCAGAAGACATAGTCATCGAAAATAGGACACCAGGAAAAGTGATATTCAGCGATAAGGGATATCCAGTTGTAGTATGCGGTAAAGGTCTTCTTTCAATAAAAAAAATGAATTGGGAAGACGGGTCGAATGCATTGCCACTTAAAAAGTTTAGATCCAGATTTCAATAATAATGATACCATTCAACAAACCATTTCTAACTGGTAAAGAAACCGATTATATAAAGGAGGCTGTTGCGTCAGGCAAAATATCAGGTGATGGCGTTTTTACAAAAAAATGTCATGAATATTTTGAAGGCAAGTATGGATTCAAAAAATGTTTGTTGACAACCTCTTGCACAGATGCGTTGGAAATGGCAGCAATTCTTATCAATATTCAGGCAGGAGACGAGGTGATAATGCCTTCGTATACTTTCGTTTCAACTGCAAACGCATTTGTACTTCGTGGTGCAAAAGTGGTTTTCATGGATAGCCGTTCAGATCACCCTGGTATAGATGAAAACAGCATCGAAAGCTTAATAACATCAAAAACAAAAGCGATTGTTCCGGTTCATTATGCCGGTGTTGCATGTGACATGTATAAAATAATGGTTCTTGCTGAAAAGTATGGTTTGTATGTGATTGAAGATGCAGCACAGGCAATCAACAGTTATTATACTTTTCCAGATGGCACTGTGAAACCTTTGGGCGGTATAGGGCATCTGGCCGCATTTTCTTTTCATGAAACAAAAAATGTTATTTCTGGTGAAGGTGGAATGTTGGTTATTAATGATGGACAATTTTTCGAAAGGGCGGAGGTTATCCGGGAAAAGGGCACAAACAGATCAGCGTTTTTCCGGGGCGAAGTTGATAAATATGGTTGGGTAGATATCGGATCGTCTTTTTTGCCATCAGATATCATTGCTGCCTTTTTATGGGCGCAATTAGAAAATTTAGAAACGATCCAAAATAAACGCACGGATATATGGAATTACTATTGGATTAATCTTGAAAAGATTAAAAATAAGCCTTTTAGCTTGCCTTGCATACCAAGCTATTCCACCAATAATGCTCATATGTTTTACTTAGTTTATGATAGTTTGGAAGAGCGTACAAGAGCAATAGAAAAATGTAAGCAAAATTTAATTCTGCCTGTTTTCCATTATATCTCTCTACATAAAAGCCAGTTTTATAGACAAAAAATTCCGAATGGCACTTGTTTGCAAAATTCAGACAAATATTCTGACACATTATTAAGGTTGCCGTTTTATTTTAGCATTACAAAAGAAGATCAAGACCGAGTGATTAATACACTTGCCGAGTATGACTAGGACCACCTTAATTTTCATTTTACTTATAGTCTTATTTTTTGTTTCAACAAGGTTGCCTCTCATCGAAACAGACATTCCGCCAATTGACGTTTCAGGATATGCACAGATTGATGAACCTTATTACGCAACATTGGCACTGGACAAATATGATTATGGTAATTTTTATTTTAACAATAAGGGTACAATTGAGCCACACTCCACCTTTTTAGGAAGTTCCTTTTTACTTAATGCAAGCTGTTATTTAACACTCGAAATTTTCGGAGATAATTATTGGGGCCTTCGCTTTGCTTCACTTATTGTTGGATTATTTGTGTTAGGATTACTATTATTTTCTTTTAAAGAAATAAAAGATGAATTATCATTAAATAACAGGAAAGAACTGAATTGGATTGGGTTTTTATTAGTCCTTTTAATCTCTGCAGACTTTTCCTTTTTATTCTCAAATATTGTTGTTGAGCCAACTCTTATGAGGTTGGCGGTTACCTTGATGATGGTATCGCTTACAAGTCACTTTTTAAGGAGAAAGTCTTCCTTTCAAAAAATATTTATATTAGGTATTCTTGCCACTATATCCTGGCTGCTAGTCTATCTTGTCAATATTTATATACCTGTCAGTATCGGTATCGCCATAATTGTATCAAACCTTTCTAAAAAACAACCATTTTATAAAAATATTTTACCCTATTGCTTGGGAATTTGTGCTGGACTGTTATTAATTGTAATTGTTACCTATTTTCTAAAATTGAATTTACTCAATGAGATAAAATATGTTTATTCGAGTTTTGGTGGAAGGACTTCGTTGACCGGAGGAGAAAAAACGGTTTTTCTCAAAAGTATTCTTATAAACGGAATAAATTTCTTTAAGGCAAACTTCCTTAATTACAACCCGGTTCTTCTGTTTCTTTTTATTGGTTCAACTCTGGCTTGGATAACCTTGTTAGTTAAAAAGCAAATAAAGTATTTGCCTTCATTATGCTTGACTGCTCTCATTTTTTTGTCAGTGTTTTTTTGCGAAAGTCTTTTAATAAATGATTTCTTCACAAGAAAGTTGCTGATCGTGTATCCCCTTTATTTGCTTATAACTTTTGGTGCAGTAACCATCTTTTATACAAACACTGCCAGGTTATTAAGCAAGCAAAATTGGATTTTTATCATAGTTACTTCCGGAGCGATAGTTTTATTATCTCAATACACTCAAAAGTGGATCTATCATTGCCAGAATTCCGCGTCATTTTTACAAACTTTGCCTGCCTATATGGCAGCATTTGTTATTGTTTTGGTCTGTCTGTTTTTCTTTTACTTTAATAAAAACTTTTTTTCGTTAATCACTGCTTTACTTATCATGCTCCTTTTCAACAATGCATATTATTCCTACTCATTTGCATACAAAAGAGTAACGGATAACTTTAAACAAAGCATGGTTACCATTGCGCCTTTGATAAAAAATGCGGATTTAATCGGTGGGTGGTCATTGGGCTTTAGGCTTTATAATGAATCAAGGCCTATAATTAATCCGTACATGTATTATAACAAAGGGCAAGAATATGAGGAGCAATTGAAAAACGCAGTTGCAAAAACAAACAGGGCTTTTATAGTAACTTATAAAAGTGATTCTCTTGTAACCAACCTTAAATTGTCACCCAAAAAAGTTTTGGTTAATGATTTTTGCACCGATGATTTTGTTCTCTATCAAATTAAATAGCCTTACTTATTTTTTCTCTAATAAAAAATACCTGTCCGGAATATTCAAAAAATGGTAATTGTAATTGCCGGTTACGTGAAGTTTGTAAAAAGTATTTTGATACCGGGAGGGAACCGTGAATTGCCTGATCTCAAAATCGCCTTCACGGGCTATAAGTCTGGTCGGTATCAGGTTATCTTGTGGGTCATAAATTTGCAAAGCATTGCTCTGAACTTTAAACTGAACAGTCCTTATGTTTTGCGGTACAAAAAAATAGGAAGGATAAAGAGGCGCGTCGTAAGTGGATTTTTTGTCAGCGGCCATAAAATTCATTTTGCCCCTCGGTGCCCCTTCAAAAAAGGCATAACTGCCATTGAACTTTACCGATATTGTATAGGTTGTATTAGGAGTAACATTCACGAACAGGTCGGTTTTTCCTTTACCGATATGTAGCTGTGCATGACCATTTTTGCCTTTCAGCCGTTCATCGTAAATATTTTGATAACTCGGGTCCATGCCGGAAATGGTTAGACCTGGAACGGTGTTGCCGGTGCTTTGCATGTTCCAATTGATGGTAATTTCTGTGGGCTTTTCCGCATAAATAGAAAGGTAACCCCTTACGGTATAATCACTTTGAATCACTGTTTCTGCTCTCGGCATCAATTGTTGCTTGCTGCGTATAAGTTGCTTCTCAATCGAAATTGATGGGAAAGCACCAGAAATACTGGCAGTGTTTTTAGAAATGCCTTTTTTATAAAGCTGCTCGAGATCCATTGGCTTTAATGCCCAGTCTTTTCGCCAAAGTGCAAGAGGTTCGTCACTTTCGGGAAAAGTAAGTAAGTGCAGTTGCTGGTATCTTGATCTTTGGGTTTCGGAACCAGCATTTGCATTTAAAAAGCTATAAGAAACCAACTGCATTATACGGTAACTGTCAATAACCTTGCTTTGATAAAGGGTCCACGCCAGTTGCCCAATAGGCAGAAGGTTGGTTTCCAGCGAGGTCGAGGTATTGTTTTGTGCGCTATAATAGGCAGCTACATAAGTTACATAGGTTTTTAATTCGCCAAGCCGTTTTCTTTCATCCGTTTCTTTGACAATGCTTTGAGCTTGTTCAAGCAATTCAAAAATGGCAGGCATTTCAAGTTGGCTGAATTGTGGTGTCTGGTAAAAAAGATCAAATATTTTTGTTATGGGCACTTTAGAATCTTTAAACAAAGAAGTTATTAACCGGCTATAATTAGTTTGCCAATTCTGATCACCATCAGCCAGGTACCGTACAAGTATATATAACGGAATGGCGGTAGAAAATTTACTATACGAACTTTCATAAGTTGTGCCTTGTGAGCCTTCTTTGCCTGCATAAATTGCCCGGTTCATTATTTCGGCCAGCGAAAAGCCTCCGGGAAGATCCCAGGATACATCTGGGTATTTGAAGTAGTCGTAGATCCCAAATCGTTTGGCAGTAGAAGCCCATCGTTTGATGAAGGCGGGGCCGTACGAAACATTTTGAAATTGGTATGGAATGATCTGAACAAATACTCGTTTGTGCAGAGGGAAAGAAGGAACATCAGCATGGTCGCTATAGGCATAGAGGTTAACGCCAATGTTCGGATAATTTGGGAAAAGCTTTTCCAATTTTTCAGCAGCAATATTTGCGGCGTAAAAAACCTGATCGCTAGGCGCGGCTGATTTTAGTGCACTTTTTGGAGGCACTTTGGTTATGTAGTTTCCACCATCGGCTGGTTCAATAGATACCAGGTCGGTAAGGTAGGCTAGCGG
>JAEZLJ010000113.1 GCA_023415275.1 Bacteroidota bacterium | reverse complement strand
CTATCCTGTCCACTTCCTTTGCCCTGTCGGCACGCAGCGAATCTGTCAAATACTTTTCTATCATCAGGTAGGCCATGGGTCCAGCCCAGGTAGATCCGAAACCTCCATTTTCAACTATAACTGCAATGGCGATCTTTGGGTCTTCCCGGGGTGCAAAGCAGGCAAACAAGGAGTGGTCTTTTAACTGCAATGCCCTGCCGTCCAACACGATCTTATTCTCTGCCGTACCGGTTTTAGCACATATATTAATCCCTGGGATCTTTGGAATTCCAGCAGCCGTACCGACGATTGTCACATCTTCCATTCCATCAATTACATCTTCATAATCACTATTGGAAATGTGTACTGGTATCTGGTGCTTAGCTCTAAAACGATTCAATACGCTATCTTCCTTAGTCTCGTTCTCAATATCCTTTACAAAATGAGGCGTATAGAAATATCCTTTGTTGGCAATGATACACATTGCATTGGCAATCTGCACTGGTGTGGCCAGCATCATATCCTGCCCGATACCAAGGGTAACATTGGTACATGAGTTCCAGGAACCCCTGTAAACGGTGTTGTATTTTGATGTGTCGGGAATATTGCCCTTGTCTTCGCTTGGAAGGTCCACGCCCAAAGGGTTGCCATAGCCGAATGCGTTCATGTATTCCTTCCATTTGGCATATCCTTTTTTTACATTACCAATCCTTGGGTTGTCTACGGTCAGCCTGTAGGTCATGGAAAAGAACGAGTTGCAGGAATGGGCAATGGACTGCCTGAGGTTGCCCGAATGCCCGGCCCATTTTTCAGTACAACGAACAGGCCTTGCACAACCATAATAGGCGCCAGTGCAACCAATGCCTGAATTCTGATTGATTACCCCTTCATCCAAACCGATAAGCGCACCAATGGGCTTGTAGGTAGAACCGGGAGGATATTGACCTTTGATGGCCCTATTCAATAATGGACGTGAGACATCCAGGACAAATTTACCATACGTCTTTTTGAAATTAGCTCCTGTAAGGTCATTAGGATTAAAGGTGGGTCCGGATGCCATGGCAATGATGCCACCGGTCTTTGGCTCTATGGCTATAATAGCTCCTATTTTATTGCTCAATAGTTTCTCCGCCAACTGTTGCACTTCAATATCCACGTAAGTATTCAATCCCCTTCCGGAGATAGCCTTTTGGTCAAGTGAACCATTATCATAAGAACCTACCAGGCGGTTACGGTGATCTTTGATCAGGTATTGCAAGCCTCTCTGGCCCATCAACACTTTTTCATAATAGGCCTCCAAACCTGTACGGCCCACATAGTCGCCGGGTTGGTAAAAACCTTCCGACCGGGCAATGATACCTGAATCCACTTCACCGGTATAGCCCATGAAATGTGCCCCGGCATTGAATGGAAATGTTCTCACCAGCCTGTCCTGCAGGAAAAAGCCTTTGTCTTCAAAACGCCACATATTCTCCTGGAGCCGGGCATATTTTTCCTGGGTCAGCAGGCCTTCAAAAGAAGAAGGACGAAAGCGCCCATTCTTTACAATAGCCTCAATGATCCTCGTCTTAAATTCGGAAGTATCAATTTCCAATAGCTGGCACAAGTAGGCAGTATCGACATTCTTTACCTCTGAAGGTGTTACCATCAGATCGTACATCAGCACATTATTCACTATGGCTTTTTTCTTCCTGTCAAATACAATTCCGCGGGAAGGATACACAGTCTTTTTAAAGATGGCATTGTCTGCCGCCAGCTTTTGGTATTTGCTGGACACGATCTGCAGGTTGAATAGCTGGCCCAACATGACCAGGAAGGCAACAATGAAAATAAGGCGGATGATATAGCTCCTTGATTGGTTAAACACAGGCATTGATTATACCGAAGTCAAAAAATAGTTTCGTAAGACTATAATGCAAATTTGCTAAAGGTTTGGGGATATCCAAAAACTACTATACTAGAACTGGTCTTATTTTTTTGTAAAATAAAACTATAAGCCATGCAAAATACCTCATTACGCTGAAACCCGCTGAAATGAACCTACAATCACAGCATATACGTGGCTTCAGGGAACTTGCTACCAGGATACTCCAGGACCATTACTTCAGCCACCAATCAAAAGGTAATAACCTTGCATAGCGACCTTTTACAGTTTATAGCTCTTAAAAACAATACAATCAGGCCGTATTGGTCCTGTATTTAATGCGTCGTGGAAATAGCAGCTCGGTGGTAAAAATCAACAGTAAACTAATGGCTGTGGTAGTAAGGATCTTTAAGAGGAAATCAATAAAATTCCCGAAATGCAAAAACTCAAGTAAAAGCAAATAGGTATTATGGCAAAGGGCCATCACTAAAATATACACGCCGTAGGGCGCCCAGCCCATGGCCCGGGGAGTTGGCTCGCGGTAATTAAATTCTGCTGTATCCTTTGGTATCAATAAATTGATGATAAATGGGCGGATATAGGCAATTAATACACAGGCTGCCGCATGCAGACCAGGTGTATTGGTGAAATAGTCTAATAACAGGCCTGCAGCAAATCCTGTAAGTAACAATCCCGGCCTGGAAATACTGAAAGGCAACCAGATAATGAAGAGAAAATACAGGTAGGGTACTATATAGCGGTGCAGGTGAGGTATTTTATTCAATACATATACCTGTACCAGCACAAACACGATCAACCTGAATATGTTTTTTACCAGATCACTCACTTGGTAGTTCTTTTTTGCTGTTCTATCTTTTTTTCTGTGTCCTTTTCCAACTGTAACTGCTCTTCCCTTTGTAAATTATCTACCACAAACACCTGCTGGATATTATTGAAGTTTACCGCCGGCCGCACCTTCAACAGGTAAAAGCCTGTGGCCGGATCATTTCCAATACCACTGATGGTGCCTATCAATTTATCAGGGGGAAAATTATAAGAGTATTTACTGGTAACAACCGTATCACCCACCTTCACAGGTACATTCTTTGGAATGCCTTCCAGGTACACTGCTTTCGGATCTTTTCCATCCCATTTGATCCTGCCCGACTCGCCTGTGTTCTTTAAAGATGCACTCACAGAGCTTTGCACGTGCAACAGGCTCATTACCTGGCTAAAGTTGGCACTTTCATTCACTATCACGCCCACCACTGATCCATCTGAACTCAATACCGCCATATTATCCTTGATACCATATTTCGACCCTCGATCCAGCTGCAGGTAGTTGCGATCAAAATTGATGGTATTGTACACCACCTTGGCATCCAGCCAATAATACCGCCTCACCCTTTTAGTAGAATCTACCAGGATGGTATCAGCCACAGCTTTTTGCCCTGTATCAGGAATGGAGAAATTATTGTTCAATAGATTCAGCAGGGAATCATTCATCCGGTGCACCCTTTTATTTTCCTCACCCTGGTGAAAGTAATCATCCAGCCTGTCCACCTGGGTATTTACGAGCCCTGTGAACTGGTTAGCCATCCCCAGGCCTACGGTGCGATGAAAGCGGTTGTAGTTAAACAGCATCCAAAGCGAAAAGATCTGCAACACCAGGAAGGCCAAAAAGGTAAAATACCTCCGGATAAAAAGAAAAATATTGCGCACTGGCTATAGAATTCAGGATTTTTAAAGACATCCGACCCACATATTGAACGCAGGAACAAAACGTCTTAGTGCTTCATTAGATTATCTCATGACAAAGGGATAACGATCGTAATTCTTTAAAGCTAACCCTGTACCGCGTACCACACTTTTCAGCGGGTCATCGGCCACATGCACCGGCAGTTTTATTTTCTGGCTCAGACGTTTATCCAAACCCTTTAACAGGGCACCACCACCGGTAATGTACAATCCGCGGCGGTAGATATCAGCAGCCAGTTCAGGGGGAGTCTGCTCCAGGGCCTTTAATACGGCTTCTTCTATTTTGAAGATGCTTTTGTCCAATGCTTCGGCAATTTCCTGGTAGCTTACCATGATCTGCTTAGGGATACCCGTTACCAGGTCACGTCCGTTTACAGGAATATCATCAGGAGGATTATCCAGGTCCTTCATGGCGGCACCTATCTGTATTTTGATCTGTTCTGCAGTTCTTTCACCTATTAACAGGCTATGGTACCTGCGCAGTGCCTCCATAATATCGGCCGTGAATTCATCACCGGCAATACGAATAGATTGATCGCAAACAATACCCGCCAGGGCAATCACCGTGATACCTGTAGTACCTCCACCAATGTCAATGATCATATTACCCACAGGTTCTTCCACGTCTATACCAATACCCAGGGCAGCAGCCATGGGCTCGTGGATCAGGTACACCTCTTTGGCGCCGGCCTGTTCCGCACTGTCCCTTACAGCCCGTTTTTCCACTTCCGTGATGGAAGAGGGAATACAGATCATCATACGCCAGCTTGGGGGAAATAATGGCTTTTTGGGGTAAACCAGCTTGATCATCTCGCGCAGCATCAACTCGGCCGCGTTAAAATCAGCGATCACACCATCTTTCAGGGGGCGAATGGTCTTAATGCTTTCGTGGGTTTTTTCATGCATCATCAAGGCTCGTTTTCCAACGGCCAAGACTTCTTTCGGGTTATTCCGGTTCAGCGCTACAATGGAAGGCTCGTTTACTACCACTTCATCGTTATGAATAATCAGGGTATTGGCTGTTCCTAGGTCTATTGCTATTTCTTGCGTGAACCAATTAAAAAGTCCCATGCTTCTGTATTGGATTTAATGTTTTGAAGGTTGTGTGCAAAGTTGTGAGAAATAAATTGAAATGTCAAAGTTAAAAGCAGCGCTGGAAGCACATTTTTTTATAGAATATCAATTAATTACGAGCAAATATGCCCGCAACGTTTTTACCCGTGGTTAATTGTTCATGAAGTGGTAATATTTATTGGTGCATAAACCCAGCTTCTTTATCCCAGTGTCTTTTGAGTTTCATCCGGTCAATTTTACTTACAATTAGTTATTTCCAAACTACCTGCTACGGATCTCCTCCCTATCTACTCCCTGGCTCCAGTATAGCAAAGCCCAGGATACTCCGTGCCAGCACGGAGTATCCTGGGCTTAAATAGGTAGTAGATAGGAAGCAGCCATAGAGAAGACTGGTAGTTGAACCTAGGTTGATAACCCGGCAAGGAAACAAAGCTGTTGCTTTGGTTTAGCAAAAAGCAATATGCTGACCGAAGCACATTTTTGGTAGGTAGCGGCTACTTTTGATTGATGAAAGTGATCAACAGGACGGTTTTGATCCTTTCGCTGGTAAGTCTTTTTGCAGATGTAGCCAGTGAAATGCTGTATCCCGTGATACCTGTGTACCTGAAAGAGATCGGGTTTTCTGTATTATTGATAGGCATCCTGGAAGGGGTGGCCAATTTTACAGCCGGCATCAGCAAGGGGTATTTTGGAAAGCAAAGCGATCAAAAGGGGTTGCGCATTCCATATATAAAGGGTGGTTACTTTCTGAGCGCCATTTCCAAGCCTATGATGGCAGCCTTCACCTGGCCGATCTGGATTTTCCTGGCAAGGACAGTGGACAGGCTGGGAAAAGGCTTAAGAACCGCTGCCAGGGATGCTTTGCTCTCGCAAAATGCCACACCCGAAACCAAGGCCAGGGTCTTTGGCTTTCACCGGGGGATGGACACCCTGGGAGCAGCTATTGGTCCTGTCATTGCCCTGGTGTTGCTGTATTTTTATCCGCATCATTATAATTTTATCTTCCTGGTGGCTTTCTTGCCGGGTTTGATCTCTGTTTTACTAGTTTTCCTGGTAAAAGAAACACCTCAGCCCTCCTCTACCCTGAAAAAAGGAAATTTCTTTTCTTTTTTCAGCTATTGGAAGATCGCCTCGCCGGGTTTTAAAAAACTGACCATAGGCCTATTATTCCTGGCCCTGTTCAACAGCTCTGATATTTTCCTGCTTCTAAAGACAAGGGAAGTTACTGGCAGTGATCAATTGACCATTGGTGCGTATATACTTTATAACCTGGTATATGCCTTTGCTTCATTTCCGCTGGGGATATTGGCCGACAGGATCGGGATCAGGCAGGTATTGCTGTCCGGATTAGCTGTATTTGCGCTGGTCTATTATTTATTTGGGATCACCAATTCTGTTTGGGTGATTGGTGCCGCCTTTGTTTTGTATGGGATATATGCGGCTGCAACGGAAGGCATAGCCAAGGCCTGGATCACCAACACGGCCCATTATGCCAATACGGCTACGGCGGTGGGTTTTTATACTTCCTGTGAAAGCATCTGTACTTTATTGGCCAGCATCATTGCAGGAGCTCTCTGGACTGGTTTTGGAAGCCGGTTAACCTTCATGGCCACTGCGGCAGCTGGCATTGTATCACTGATCTATTTACTTATAAATACTCAAAAAAGGATTGATAAATAAGCGGAGGCATTTTATCTTTCAGCATGCCACCAAGAATACCTGCATGGAAAGAAGCCCCATTTGTACGGCTACTCATTCCATTGGTGACAGGTATTCTCATTCAATGGTATGCAGGCCTACAATTAGTTGTGTTATTAACAGGCCTGGTGTTTTGCTTAGTGGCGGCAGGCATATTTTCCATTTTACAACTTAAAGAGCGATTCAGGCTTTATTCCATCAATGGGTTAGCTATTAATCTGCTGATTGCCTTTTCGGGCTGCCTGCTGGTATTTTTAAAAGATATACGCCATGACAGTGATTGGTTTGGCCATGTACAAAACCCCTCCTATGCTCTGGTAACCCTGGACGAACCCTTGCAGGAGAAACCTAATTCTTTTAAAGCATTGGGCACTATCAAGGCTGTAAAGAATACAAACTGGGAGGAAAGCCGGGGAAAAGTGATTTTGTATTTTGCAAAGGACAGTACCATTCAGAGCCTGAGTTTTGGTTCACAGATCGTATTGAAAAACCGATTGCAGGAAATAAAGAATACCGGTAACCCGGGAAGCTTTGACTATAAAAGATATTGCCTTTTCCAGGGTATTACACACCAGGCATATGTTACAAACCGTGATTTGGTTTTAGTCAATCAATCTCCTTCGGAGTTTGAAACCTTTATCTACAAGAGCAGGGAATGGATAGTACAGGTCCTGAAAAAATACATCAGAGGTGAGAAAGAACAAGGTCTTGCTTCTGCGTTGTTGATAGGGTATAAAAATGACCTTGACAAAGCACTTGTGCAATCATATACTAATACTGGTGTGGTTCATATCATTGCCATTTCTGGTTTGCACCTGGGATTGATCTATTGGCTACTGCTATGGCTAACCCGGCCACTGGCAAAAAACAAAGGGTCCAGATGGCTACGGCTTCTTATCATACTTTCTTCACTATGGCTCTTTAGCATTCTTTCGGGAGCACAACCTTCCGTGATGCGATCAGTGGTCATGTTCTCCTTCCTTGCAGTGGGAGAGATCATTTCCAGGCGCAGCAAGATGTATAATAACCTGGCCCTTTCTGCTTTTGTATTACTTTGTTATAATCCTTTCTGGCTATGGGATGCCGGCTTCCAGCTTTCCTATGCTGCTTTGTTGAGTATCTCTGCTTTTTACAAGCCTATATATAACTGGTTTTACTTTGGGAATAAAGGCATTGACTTTTTCTGGAAACTGGTTGCTGTGACCCTGGCTGCCCAGTTGCTTACCCTTCCTGTTAGTATCTACCATTTTCATCAATTGCCCTTACTATTCCTGTTTACCAATATTGTGGCTGTGCCCCTTTCCAGTATCATCCTGCTTGGAGAGATATTTTTATGTGCTATCTATTTTATAGAACCCCTGGCACTGGCTACAGGAAAACTGTTGCATTTACTCATTTACCGGATGAACAGTTATATTGAACAATGGAATGATATGCCTTTTGCTTTGTGGAATGGCTTGTCGATCACTCCCCTGCAGGCAATGCTTTTGGCCATCTTTATAGTCAGCACTTGTTACTGGTTGCTCAACAGGAAAAGAATGCTGTTGCATACAGCTGTTTTTAGTTTTATACTCTTCTATGGTTTAAGGTCCCTTTCCTTTATCCAGGCAAGTCAGCAAAAAAGGCTTATAGTATATAATGTTCCAAAGCTCCAGGCAATAGATATCATTGAAGGAAGGCATTATAACTTTATAGGAGACACACTGCTGTTGCATGATGATTTCAACAGGAACTTTCATTTGCAGCCTTCCAGGGTGCAGCAAAGAGTGAGCTGGGAACAGAAAACACCATTAACAGTTAAGAACCTGGAGGTCCAGGGGAAACACATATTCATCATGGACGGGCAAATGCCTGCCATCTTTCCGCAACTGGCAAATATTGACCTCTTAATCCTTTCCAAGAACCCCCTATTTTATTTTTCAGAAATCAAATCAAAGTCTCTTCCACGCCAGGTGGTTATTGACGGATCAGTTCCAGATTGGAAAGCCAGGCTGTGGCAACATGATTGTGATTCACTGCAAATACCCTGTTATAATGTAAAAGAAAAGGGAGCCTTTGTAATGGAATTATAAATCTTCACAATGATAACAGGGTGATGCCATAATACTGTTTCATAAAGCGGAAAGTTTAGTTATCCACCATTGTACATTTCCTGCTTTTGTGGTAAAAATGCTGTGGAGTACCTTTGCGGCTTCTTATATTTTAAGAATCCTGAATAGCTCAATCATTTTCCATGAACAAGAAAATTTCATCTGCACTGATCTCTGTTTTTTATAAAGAAGGCCTGGAACCACTGGTAAAGGAACTGCACAACCAAGGTGTAACCATTTACTCCACCGGGGGCACACAGAATTTTATACAAAACCTGGGCATTGGTGTGGTACCTGTTGAAGAGCTAACCACTTATCCATCCATATTAGGGGGAAGGGTGAAAACATTGCACCCCTCGGTTTTTGGAGGTATACTGGGACGCAGGGATAATGAAACTGACCTTGAGGAGATGAAACAGTTTAATATTCCTGTTATTGACCTGGTGATCGTGGACCTGTATCCTTTCCAGGAAACAGTGGCACAAACCAATGAGGAAAAACTGATCATTGAAAAGATAGACATTGGGGGCCCCAGCATGATACGGGCAGCTGCCAAGAACTTTAGTGATGTAACAGTACTGGCATCCAAGGATGATTATCAGCAATTGATTGACATATTGCAGCAACAGAACGGTGAAACAAGGCTTGATCAACGCCGTAGTTTTGCTGCGAGGGCATTCAGCATCGTAGCTGATTATGATATTGCCATTCATAATTATTTCCATCCTGATGCTCCATTGCATGTTTTGGGCAGTGGTCAGCAAAGTCCTCTCCGCTATGGAGAAAATCCCCATCAAAAGGCAGTTTTCTTTGGCGACCTTACAGCTTGCTTTGACCAGTTGCACGGCAAGGAAATATCTTACAACAACCTGGTGGATATAGATGCAGCTATTGAACTGATCAGGGAATTTGAGCAAACAACATTTGCTATCATCAAGCATACCAATGTATGTGGCATAGCTGCCCGGAACAATGTTTTTGACTCGTGGAAGGATGCGCTGGCCGGCGATCCTGAAAGTGCTTTTGGCGGTGTGCTGGTTTGCAACAGAGAGATTGACGCTACTACGGCTGATGCCATCAGTGAAATATTCTTTGAAGTATTGTTAGCGCCTTCCTTTAGTGCAGATGCCCTTGATAAACTGAAATCGAAAAAGAACAGGATACTACTGACCTTAAAAAATACAAATACCACTCAAAATATTTATAAGAATGCAGTGAATGGCACCTTGCAGCAGGATAAGGACCGTGGCAATTTTGAAAAGTGGGAAGAAGCAGGAGGACGTACTTCTACTGAGGCAGAAAAAGAAGATCTTGTTTTTGCCAACCTTGTATGCAAGCATTTAAAATCGAATGCTATTGCCCTGGTGAAAAATAAACAATTGGTTGGAAAGGGTTGCGGACAAACCAGCCGTATTGACGCCTTACGTCATGCTGTGGAAAAAGCCAGGCAATTTCATTTTAACCTGGATGGTGCGGTAATGGCCAGTGATGCTTTTTTCCCCTTCAATGATTGTGTGCAATTGGGCCATGAAGCAGGGATCACAGCATTTATCCAGCCGGGAGGATCTATACGAGATAAGGACAGCATTGAATATTGCAAGGCCAACAACCTGGCCATGGTGATGACCGGTATGAGGCATTTCAGGCATTGATGATTGTTTTTAAAAGACAATAGATATAAATCCTGCCCATCAACCAAACAATAATAGTTACTCTTTAAAAAGCGTTACCAACAGGCGCCACCTAGCATACATGAATACAAAGGAACCTCATTTACCTTCTTCTGATCCCGGGCAGAAGGGAAATGTGACAGTACCTTATATCAATTACCTGAACCCATTCAATTTCAGGAAGCATGGCACCAAGGGAAAGGCATTTATAGCATTAGCCCTGGTTTGCTTTTTCTGGGGAACCACCTGGGTGGCTTCCAAGGAAGCTGTGCGGCATATGCCTGCTTTGCAGATGGCAGGCATGCGACAGTTCTTTGGTGGCACATGCTATATACTATTCTTTTTATGGAAGCGAGTTCCATTTCCGAAAGCAAGGGAATGGAGAACCATTATTGTGCTGGGGTTTCTCAACTTCACGTTGAGCAATGGGCTTTCTACCTGGGGTGTGAAGTTTATTTCTGCAGGCCTTGGATCTATTATTGGCGCCATCTTCCCACTTTGGTTGGTGATCATTGGACTTTTTGCCGCTAATAGCCAATTAAAAAGGAAAACCATATTAGGCTTGTTGATAGGATTTGCCGGCATATGTATCATCTTCTATGAACATCTTAATGACTTTTTTATAGCAGACTTCAGGTTCGGCATTTTTCTTTCTGTAGCCGCCACCTGGTCATGGGCATTTGGCACGCTTTATACCAAGAAGCATGCAGCGGTTTTCAATCCCTATTTTGGCCTGGGCCTGCAGATGTTCATTTCGGGCATTGCATTAATTGGGGTTTCCCATCTTTCCCATGATGCCCTTCCTTATGATAAGATCCCATGGCAATCATGGGCAGGCATTACGTACCTGGTGATCTTTGGTTCTATCATTTCGTTTATTGCCTATCTATATGCCTTACAAAACCTGCCTACGGAGCAGGTATCCATTTATGCCTATATCAATCCTATTGTGGCGGTATTATTAGGATGGTTACTTTTTGGTGAGATGCTGACATCCTTTATTATTGCAGGTGTATTGGTAACCTTATACGGTGTGTACCTTGTGAATCGCTCCATTATGAAGCTGAGGTAATTTCTGCGTGCATATTTTCTATGAACTGCTGGTACACCTCACGCCATCCATTGAAGGTTTGGGCTGTACCCAAAAAGCTGTTGTGCCAGATGGTGATCATAGTTCCATGTACGGCTTGTATGGCCTGGAAATATTTGGTAAGCTCCGTGGCAGTTTGTTCCGGTGTTTGCTTTTGCTCGTAATATGAATTGGCATCCATAAAACAGAAAGGATGGATTAGTAGAGAAGTAGAGGCTTCATTCCTGAGGTCATACCAGTAATAGGAAGAAGCAATGGAAGCCCTGAAGCCGTTGATTGAGCCATATCCCATTGAGTAATCATTTTCAATACCCGTTACAACCAGGTGCCGGTAAGTGGTGGGCATTTCAAAACGGATATAGTGTTGCCGGGAAGAGTTGATGGTTTTTTCTGTAGTTTGTTCCAGCCACTCCTTTTCCCTGATCAACCAATGTGGTACATCCCCGCTATGCCAGGAGGGATGCAATCCTGTTTGATACCTGTCGGCAATGGAATGCACGAGAGCTTTAAATGCAGGATTATCCAATGAAATATTTTTGTCGTATTTGCCTGCCTGGTGCGCCACTAGAAAGAAATAAACAGGGTTAAGTTGATAACGGCGATGTAAATCATCCATCCATTCATAAGCATCATAAGGATCCAACTGTTTTTGCCTGAGCACCTTTGACCTTTCAGATACTGAACGCCACTGTCCTTTAACCAATGACAGTAAGAAGGCGCCGCCATTTCTTTTAAATCCTTTATGAAGATAGCTCCAGGCCATGTCAATATCATAGGTGGGGACGAAAGAAAAGGAGGGCACTGTAGTGTTGAACACGGGATCTCTTTCTGCCAGCAAAACCCTGAAATCTTCAAGCCATGTATTTATTAAAGGCTCAGACAGGAATTCACCTTTATAAGCAAAAGAATTTTCATGGGCATACCTGCCATAAGCATCTTTTTTATGCGGTAAATATTCTTCGTACCTGGTGATCAAAAAGAATATGGCAGCAAAGAGATCAAAGCCGGTATCTCCTTCTGTTTTGAAGAAAGCCTTATAGTTTCTCGATGCACCGGAGAAAGGAATGTGATCAAAGAGTTCTAGTTTGACAGGATGAATGGCCGACTCAGAAAGTAAAGCATGTGAATGCATCCATATCTCGCCTTTACATATAGGATGATAGCTATAATTGATTTTACACGAACAGTCAGATGATAGATAGCGAGCCTCATCGGAGGTCAGTTTAAATACCGTACTATAATACCTTGAAAGAAAAGCAGCAATATATTCCAGTCTTGGAGTGATGCTATGGCTAAAGATCAGAGTTGAAAAGATCATTTCTGATTATTTCTTTCTTTCCACAATTGATTGAAGGATTTTTTGGGGAAATGGATTTCACTGCGGTTTTTCTTCCAGTCTTTTACAAAACTATTGACCACCCAGTTTTTAATGGGAGCTGTACCCATGTTCATGACCTTTCGATTGAGCATTGCCTTTTTCCAAAAACGCCAGGCCATCTTCTCTCCAAATGAAGATGCGCCCGCATCAACCGCCTCATGCCTGTTCTCCAGTAATAATTCATGCAGGTTTATTTTTACTGCACATACTTCTGTGCAATTGCCGCAAAGCGAGGAAGCATAGCTTAAATGCTTCCATTGGTCCATATCCCTGAGGTGAGGCGTAATGACTGAACCAATAGGTCCACTATAGGTAGTGCCATAGGTATGACCTCCAATATTTTTATAGACAGGGCAGGCATTGAGGCAGGCACCACAGCGAATACAATATAGTGCTTCCCTTGACTTTTCGTTTGCCAATAGGTTGGTACGACCATTGTCCAGGAGCACTACATACATTTCTGTGGGACCATCATTTTCATTTACCTGCCGGGGGCCTGAGATGATAGAATTATAAACGGTAAGTTTTTGACCAGTACCATAGGTAGCCAGCAAAGGCCAGAAAAGTCCAAGGTCAGAAATAGAAGGCAACACTTTTTCTATGCCTACAATAACAATATGAGTTTGGGGGAAAGCAGCGCTGAGCCTGGCATTACCCTCATTTTCCGTAACTGCAATGCCGCCAATATCAGCAATGATAAAATTGGCGCCTGTAATCCCTATCTGTGCTTTGGTATATTTTTCCCGCAGTTTTTCCCTGGCCACCTGTGTCAATTGAGAAGGCGTGAGGTGCGGGGCTGTTCCCAGTTTGTTGGCAAAAACCCTGGCTACATCCTCCTTGCTTTTATGCATGGCAGGTGTGACAATGTGATAAGGAGGTTCACCATCTAATTGTTGTATGTATTCACCCAGGTCGGTCTCCACACTTTCAATTCCGTTTTGTTCAAGGAAATGATTTAAATGGATCTCCTCGGTCACCATACTTTTACTCTTCACAATCGTAGAGCAATTCTTTGCCTGGCAGATCTTTAATATCTCAGCTAAGGCTTCTTCTGCCGTTTCGGCCCATATTACCTTAGCCCCTCTCTTTGTGATCTGCATTTCGAAGAGTTCGAGCTCCTTATCCAGCTTTTCTATGGCTTTCCACTTGACATTTTTAGCCTTTTCACGCGCCAGGTGCACATCTGTAAATTGCTGCTTACCTACAGGCACCACAGCATTATACCGTGACATATTGAAGTTGATCTTCCTGCGGTGATCCCTGTCAGCGGCTTTAATGGTGCTTTTAGCATTAAAATCCAAAGATTGCTCAGACATGGTTACTTCTTTTGTTCATCAAAATGCTCAATCGCTACCTGGTGAAGGGCATTATAAAAATCATCTCCAAACTTACGAACGATTGCATCCTTTAAGAATTTGTACACCGGTAATTTTAATTTCTTACCCAATGCGCAGGCTGGTTTACACATGGTTTCCCTCGGCTCATAGTTTAGCATCGTATATTCTTTGCTTTTTGTGAGCTTGATAGGATACAAATGGCAACTAATGGGTTTTTTCCATTGCAATTTGCCATCATTACAGGCCTGCTCTATTGAGCATTTGATGATGCCTTGTTTATCACGATAACCATAGGCGCAGATCGCTCCATTAATTGTCGGTGTTACCCAACCAAATTCGCGGTCATATAAATACTTACCCTGTCTTTCAACCTCACGAAGACCTTCCGGGGTCATATAGGGCCTGATCACTTCAAAGTTTTCATCCAGCTGCTTCTTTTCTTCGGGAGCGAGGGGTGCGCCGGCATCTCCATCCTCACAACAGCCACCCTTACATTTATGAAGGTCACAAACAAACTGGGCTTCCACCACTTCATCACTGATCAATACTTTATCAATTGCAATCACAAAAAAGGTTTTGGCAAAGGTAATCTTCCCCGGGGCAGGGAGACACTGTATTAACGGGATATTTAGGAGCGGCACCTTTTGCCAATACATCATCCAGATGTCTTTTCAAGGCAAAAAGGGAAGAAATACGCAGGAAGTCTGCATACTGAAATGGTCTATTTCCAGCGAAGTGTATTAATAAGGTGGCGAAGGTCCTCGCGTAAAAAATTGGTGACCGGCGCCAATGAGTCCTCATTAGGCGTAACATTAAAATACAGTGCACCTCTTAAAAAATGCTTGACAGTATCTGTGGCAAAGAACTGGCTGGAGGTGGCTGCATTGCCTTTCAAGGTAAAAAAAACACCCTCAATACCAGAAGAGGTAGTAAAGGGTTCCGGCTGGATGGCGGTAGCCCTGTAAGTATGTTGCTTATAGGATAATGTATAGGCATCATTTACCAATGAATCGAATTTGTTTTTGCCAATTTCTTTATAGGAGATGTAAAACCTGCCATTTAAAGAAGGGAAATCAATATTGATCCAGTAAGGGTTTTCCGCTTTTTCATCAAAAAACAGGGAATCTTTCACCACCTTACCATAAACAGGGTACTCAAAGGAATAAGGGTATCCAGGCTGGTCAAACAACTGGTATTGCTTCTTTGGCAGACCTATCTTATAGTACCCCCGTGGCTTTTGAGTATATTCACTGTTGCAGCTAAAAAGGGCCAGGCAAAAAAAGACTAAAAGAAAATTAAGCTTCATGGTTAATGAAAATCTTTACTGTTTTAATCCGGTTCTTTTCTGTTTCCAAAACAGTAAAGTCGAAATCTCCACTGGATACCACTTCATTGATGGCAGGAAATTCACCTGCTATTTCCAATACCAGCCCTGCCAGTGAATCGCTTTCCCCTTTTACCTGGTCAAAAGTGTCGATAGGTAGACTCATGGAGCGGCAAAGGTCGTAGAGCATGATCTTGGCATCTGCTATATAGGTAACATCATCCAGCTTGCGAACTGCATTTTCCTCTTCATCAAATTCATCCCTGATATCACCGATGATCTCTTCAAGGATATCCTCCATTGTAACAATGCCATTAGTACCGCCAAACTCATCTACCACAATAGCAAAATGTATGCGCTTGGTTTGAAATTCCTTTAAAAGATCTTTAATCAGTTTGGATTCGGGAACAAATAAGGTTGGCCTTATAACCATGTGCCAATCAAAATCGGGTTGATTTATAAAGGGTAAAAGGTCTTTGGTATTTAAGATTCCAATGGTCTCATCGAGACTGTTCTTATAAACAGGCAACCTGGAATAATGCAGTTCCTCCACCTTTTTTATCAGCTCAGGAAAACTGGTGGTATAATCTACCCCGTTAACATCCAGCCTGAACTTCATGATCTGTTTTACCGTGATGTTGCTGAATTTTACAATTCCCTTCAGAATATTTTTTTCCTCGATGGAGGTTTGAACATTGTTGATCTCAATGGCATCATCGAGCTCTTTCATGCTGGCAGCCTCCGATTCATTGGCACCGCTGGTTTCAGAGATCTGGTCTGCAATAGCTACCATGCGTAAACTGATCCTGCGCAGTAGCAAGTGTAAGGCTTCCACCACGGCTGAAGTGCTGTAAGCAAACCGCAATGTGTTTTGGGTGGCCCACACTTTAGGAAGCATCTTACCAATGAATACGATAACAAAGGCAATGATCACAATTTTGATCAACATGTCAATATTAACAGGAATAAACAAGTTGACGGTACCAATATGCAAAACGGAAGAAAGGAGGAAATTAGCCAGGATTATGATGCTGATATTAAAAACACCTCCGGCTATAAGTAAGGAGGTATAGACAGCCTTACGTTCATCAAGCAATGTGGTAATGCGCCGCGCTGCAGCATGTTGCTTTGTTTTGAGCATATTCAAATCCCGGTTTTGCAGGGAGAATAGCGCTACCTCGGCTCCTGAAGTAATGAAGCTGAGTAAAAGCAACACTAACAATAGTACTACCAGGAATACACTGCTTTGAGGATTTACCGTGTGAGCAATCTGGGCGAAATGATATAAAAAGGTTTTTACCGACGAATGATCCAACGCATAGGTTTTGGTGAACAGATAAATCAGAAAGGCAGGTCAATGGCCTGCCCCGAATTTAAGGTAAAAATAATTGTTTTGTTAGAATGAAAGATCAGTGGGTTCATCTATAGGGGCATCAGGGCCGGAATATCCCTCCAGTCCTGTATCCACATGTCCTCCCCCCGTTCCACCACCTGCATCGGTGCGCTTATCCAGCATGATCAGGTTATCACCCACCACCTCAGTGGCAAATTTTCGATTACCTTCCTTATCTTCCCAGCTCCTGGTCCTCAATCGACCTTCAATATAAACAAGACTTCCTTTGTGTAAGTATTTTTGAGCCAGTTCTGCCAATCCTCTCCATAAGACCACGGTATGCCATTCTGTTTGTGAGATCAACTTTCCCGAACGGTCCTTAAATGTTTCAGTAGTGGCTAGTGGAAATTTTGCTACCCCGATATTTCCTTCTAAAAATTGTACGTCCGGATCCTTACCTAAATTGCCAATAAGCATGACTCTATTTACTCCTCTCATACAATAACTATTTATCTTATTTACAAATCGTCCAAAGGCTATTCTACATAAATTTAAAAAAACTTAATCAAATTTTTTGCCGCAAATGACATTATAATCCAGGTAAACAGGAATCAACAAACGTCCTGAGGCTTTGAGGAAAGGTGATTTCGCGAAGGTTTTTCATGGACATCCAGGTGCAATGCGGTATAGGCTGTTTTCGTGGAAGGGCAATGGTCAGGAACCTGAAATGGATGAGCTGATGAGTGAGTTTCTGCACACTTTCTTCCCGGGTACTCAATACTTTGTAATCCATGATACCATATTGCTTTTCAAATAACTGTAAAACCTGTTGAGGATTACATTTTTCGCTAGTCTCTATTAAACAGAATTCAAACAACTTTTGCCAGATATCTTTTTCATTTCTCTGGTGAATGGCGACCTCCGTTTTGTGCTGCACCACTATATAATTCAGCCATCTTTCCCTTATATTAATTCGTTTACCCTTAACAGGCAGTAATTGCTGCTTGCCAGCCCTGAAGCCTTTACAATGGTCATTGATAAAACAAGCATTACATTCCGGTACAGGTTTACAAATCATGGCCCCAAAATCCATAATGGCCTGGTTATATTCTCCGGCCCTTTTTGAAGGCAATAGGCCCTGGGCTAATTGATTGAATTCTTTTTTTCCCTGGGTGGAGTCAATTGGGGTTTCAATATCACAGATGCGTGAGAGTACCCTGAACACATTGCCATCTACAACTGCATAAGGCATATTGTAAGCAAAGGAAGCTATGGCAGCAGCTGTGTAGGGTCCAATGCCTTTAAGTTGAAGAATGGCTGAATACTGGCTGGGGAATTTACCATCTAGGTCACTATAAATATGTTTTGCGGTGGCTATGAGGTTCCTGCACCGGGAATAATAACCCAACCCTTCCCATAATTTGAAAACTTTTTCCTCAGGGGCAGTAGCCAGTGCCTGGATATTAGGGAAGGTCCTGATAAAGTTTTCATAATATTTTAACCCCTGTTCTACCCTGGTCTGTTGCAAAATGATCTCGCTAAGCCAGATCTTGTAAGGATCTTTTTCACCCTTCCAGGGCATTTGCCTTTTATTTTCCTTTTGATTCCAGGCTAGCAAACGTTTTACAAAAACCTGTTCAGATAGTTCCTTTTCCTCCTTAATCCCAGCTGGTTTCACTAATTTTTTTTACAGAGATAGAATAAGTATGTAATTTAATTCAAGAAAATGGCTATTTTATTGACAATCACTATTTTTTGTATTATATTGGCTTCAAATTACGCCTAAAACTTTGCTATGAGAAAAGCAGATTTAGTCAACCAGATCTCCGAAAAAACAGGCATTCCCAAGGTGGATGTACTGGTAACCCTTGAAGCGATGTTCAAGGAAATCAAGGATTCGCTTTCTAAAGGCGAGAACATTTACATCCGTGGTTTTGGCAGTTTTATAACTAAGAAGAGAGCAGCCAAAATTGGACGTAATATCAAGAAGAACGTAGCTGTGCACATTCCTGAGCATTTTATTCCTGCATTCAAACCTGCTAAAGAATTTGTAGCAGAGGTGAAGAAAACCACAACGGTGGAGTAACTTTGCCCACTCCTTAGAAAAATGAGGAGTTTCTATGAAGAGATCTCAGTGGATCACACTTAGCATTGCTATTCTTTTAGTCATTGGTTTATATGCAGCCACGCAAAAACAGCTTTTCGGCGAGCACAAACGAGTTGCTACGCCTAAGGCTTCTGCTGCCCCAACTCAAACACTTACAATCGATACCATACTGTTTCACAGCAAAGAAAGCCTTACTAATGAACAGGTAGGCCGGTTGAGTCAATTAGAGAACAGCATCTCCAGGGGCGATGTAGCTACTCAAAAACTTCACTTATTTCATCAATTAGCCAACTTCTGGAAAGACACTGCCAGAGTGTTTGCTCCCTTCGCCTGGTACACTGCTGAAGCAGCAAGGTTGGAAAATTCAGAAAAATCCCTCACATTTGCAGCCCGCTTGTTTTTAGAGGGTTTGAAAAACGAACAGGATCCTCAACTTAGACAATGGGAAGCAGTTCAATCGAAAGACCTGTTTGAACGTTCTTTGAAAATTAATCCGGCAAACGATTCATCTAAAGTGAATTTGGGAGCTGTATATCTATATGGAGGGCTTTCCACCCCGATGGAAGGCATCAGGCTGATAAAAGAAGTTGCTGATAAGGATTCCACTAATATACATGCACAAATGACTTTGGGCGAAGCAAGCCTTGTGTCAGGACAACTGGAGAAAGCGAATGAGCGTTTTCAAACCGTTGCCCGGCAAGACCCAGGAAATCTTGAGGCTATTTTCAGGATAGCTGAAACTTTCGAACAAATGGGTAACAGGACTGCAGCTGTTGAATGGTATCGCAAAAGCCTTCCATTCATTAAAGCTACCGGGTTAAAACAAGAGGTTGAGAAGAGAATCAACCAGCTTAATAAATAAACTCATTTTAATTAATACAAAACATTAACGAAGTATGCCTTGTGGTAAAAAAAGAAAGCGTCATAAAATTGCGACGCACAAGCGTAAAAAAAGATTAAGAAAGAACCGTCATAAGAAAAGGAAATAATTGGTTCTAAACATAGCCGGGAACAATACAATTGTTCCCGGTTTATCTGTTTTATAGCTTATTGCTTTATAGCCGTTTGCACCTCCCATCAATTTGCCCCGCTATAATTTAGTTTTTAAAAATTACTGCAGCAGTACGGTACAAGCAATGAGCATTACCATAAAGCATATAAATAAAGCTGTAGTAATGTGAATAAGGAATTGATAATTAATTCTACTGCCCATGGCGTAGAGATTGCTCTATTAGAAGATAAAAAGCTAGTTGAACTACACAGTGAAAAAACGGATGCACGTTTCGCTGTAGGGGATCTGTACTTAGGAAAAGTAAAGAAATTGATACCTGGCTTAAATGCCGCCTTTGTAGATGTGGGATATGAAAAGGACGCCTTCCTGCACTACACTGACCTTAGCCCCTATGCAAAGTCTTTACTGAAGTTTACTCAACAAACCATTAACGATAAAACCCCTGAAGGTCTTGATTTTGGCCAGTTCCAGGTAGAACCAGAGATCATCAAAACAGGCAAGATCAACGAGGTATTGGGAGGAAAACCCAACATCCTGGTCCAGATCTTAAAAGAACCTATTGCTGCCAAAGGCCCGAGGCTGAGCTGTGAAATATCACTTCCGGGACGTTTTGTGGTATTGACGCCTTTTAATGATATCGTGGCGGTTTCCAGAAAGATCCATTCTTCAGAAGAAAGAAAACGTTTGCAGCGTATTGTAGAATCGATCAAGCCAAAGAATTTTGGAGTGATCGTGCGGACGGCCGCTGAAGGAAAAAATACTGCAGAACTCCATGAGGACCTTTCGGAATTGACTGATATGTGGAAAAGCATTCAGACAAACCTGCATGGTGCAGTGGCTCCTACCAAGATCTTAAGCGAACAGACCAAAACCACCAGTATTCTCCGGGACCTGTTGAATGAAGACTTCAATCGCATAGTAACAAATGATAAAGGAATCTATGCAGACGCTAAAAGCTATATTCAACGCATAGCTCCCGAAAAAGCGGAAATTGTTGCTTTCCATCAGAATGGTTCCCCCATATTTGACACTTTTGGTATTACTAAACAAGTAAAAGCCAGTTTTGGTAAAACAGTCAACCTCAACAGTGGAGCCTACCTGATCATTGAGCACACAGAAGCTCTTCATGTAATTGATGTGAATAGCGGATACAAAAGTGTGAGCAATAACCAGGAACAAAATGCTTTAGAGACGAATCTGGAGGCCGCTGAAGAGATTGCCCGCCAGTTGCGCCTGCGTGATATTGGCGGTATTATAGTAGTGGATTTCATCGACATGAAGCTTCCGGAAAACAAAAAGAAGCTGGTGGAGCATATGGAAGAATTCATGCGACCTGACAGGGCTAAGCATGCGGTACTCCCCATTTCCAAATTTGGCCTGATGCAAATAACCCGGCAACGTATGAAGCCGGAGATGAATATTAATACCCAGGAAGTTTGCCCTACCTGTAATGGAACGGGTAAAATAGCTTCAACTCTTATCCTTGAGGATGAAATAGAAAAGAACCTGAATTACCTGATCACACATAAGCATCGTAACTTGACTTTGAACGTGCATCCAATAGTTTACGCCTATCTAACTAAAGGCTGGCTATGGTCAAGAGCGGCAAAATGGAAACGTAAGTTCAGACAAAACATCATTATTTCCGCAGATAATAACTATCATCTTACGGAGTTCAGGTTTTTTGATCAAAACGGGGAAGAAATTAAAATGTAAATAGAAAAGGCCTCTAATAGAGGCCTTTCTTATTTAAAATATCAAGATTAATTCCTGTTCCTGCTGCCCATATAGATCATTATATATTGAACAAGAGTTACAACGGCAGCCAGGGCAGCAACCACATAAGTCATTGCAGCCCAGGTCAATGCATTTTTTGCTTTAGGAAATTCCTGAGAATTGGTCACGTTGGTGTGCTCTAGCCAAACTAAGGCCCTGCGGCTTGCATCAAACTCAACAGGAAGAGTAACTACTGAAAATAAGACCGTCATAGCAAACAGTGCAATACCAATCAAAAGCATCGTTGAATTGCCTGAACTGGCCATAAATATACCGATAAGCAATATCCAGTTCACAATACTTGAGCTGAATTGTACCGCAGGGACGAGCTTGCTTCTAAGATTTAACCAGGTATAGGCTGTAGCATGCTGCACGGCATGACCGGTTTCGTGGGCAGCTATGGCAGCAGCAGCTACGCTATAATTATTATATACTTCCGGGCTTAAATTAATAGTTTTATTAATAGGATTATAGTGATCTGTCAGAAAACCGTCTACGGATGTAACTTTTACATCATATATGTCATTTTCCCTTAGCATTTTTTCAGCCACCTCCTTTCCGGTAAGGCGGGATGATAGGGGAATTTTACTATAGGCCGCAAAACGGCTTTTCAGGATCATGGAAACTAACATACTAATCCCGACAAATAATAAGGATACTAAAAATATTGATGGTGTCATGTAATTATACTTTATTTCTAAAGCATCAAATCTACAACCAAAAGCCCTTGAATTCGTTCCTGAGCCGGCTTATCTAGCGTTTTGTCATACCGATAACAAATCCTGGGTTTGCTGTGACAGTTTAGCAGGAATAGTATTATTTTCTATAAAAAATCTCATCATTATTAATGAATGATAATCAATGATTTAGATTAAGTTTTTTGTTAAAATTCCTTATATAAAATGTTGCAAAAGTTATGCACAAGGCCAAAAAATAATTTTGTAATGTGGGGTAGATTTGTAATTTAGTGTCAGAATTTAATGGGTTAGTAAGTAAAAGGGTTGGTCGAAAGATCAGCCCTTTTTACTTCATTTTTTCTCTCAGTTTTTTCTTCCACATCGATTGTTTGAAGACTTCAATAATTTATTATCATCGAGTAATTTTAGTTTAATGTCAAAAATTAAAACAGCCTATTTCTGTCAGAATTGTGGTTATGAAAGTGCTAAATGGTTGGGTAAATGTCCGTCGTGTAATCAATGGAATACGTTTGTTGAAGAACTCATTCAAAAAGAGAATAAAAAGACCGCTGCCAATGATTGGCAATCTTATCATACCGATGGCTCCTCAAAAAAAACACAGCTATTAAATACAGTCATTACTAAAGAGACTCCACGGATTATTACTACTGATTCAGAATTAAACAGGGTTTTAGGCGGGGGGATCGTTCCAGGCAGTATAGTATTGGTTGCTGGGGAACCAGGAATAGGCAAGTCGACATTGTTTTTACAGATGGGACTTCAGATGCAGGAAGGCATCACATTATATATTAGTGGAGAAGAGAGCGAGCAACAGATCAAGATGAGGGCAGATCGGCTGAACATGCAAAATGAAAATTTTTATCTGTTAACAGAAACTTCAACACAGGTAATATTCCAGGAGATCAAAAAACTAAAGCCTTCCCTGATCATTGTAGATTCTATTCAAACCCTTGAATCGCCATTTATAGAATCATCGCCTGGAAGTGTGTCCCAAATAAGAGAGTGTGCTGCAGAATTCCAGCAATTCGCAAAAGAAACGCATACCCCGGTTTTTTTAATTGGCCATATTACAAAAGAGGGAAGTATCGCAGGCCCAAAAGTATTGGAGCACATGGTAGACACTGTACTTCAATTTGAAGGCGACAGGCATTATGCTTATCGCATACTAAGAACTTTGAAAAACAGGTTTGGAAGCACCGCCGAGTTAGGTATTTACCAGATGAATGAAACCGGCATGAACCCTGTTTTAAATCCGAGCGAGATCTTGATAACCCAGAAAGAAGATCAACTTAGCGGGATAGCCATTGCTGCTACACTGGAAGGACAAAGGCCTTTACTGATCGAAGTTCAGGCCCTGGTGACACAATCGGTTTATGGCACCCCCCAACGTACTGTAACTGGGTTTGACTTAAGAAGGCTACAACTTCTTTTAGCAGTATTAGAAAAAAGAGGAGGCTTTCATTTTGGAGTCAAGGATGTATTCCTGAATATTGCTGGAGGATTAAAGGTGGAAGATCCTTCTATAGACCTTGCGGTACTTTGCGCACTTCTTTCATCGTATGAGGACACACCTATACCGCATGATGTTTGTTTTGCGGGTGAAGTAGGTTTGAGTGGAGAAATCAGGGCTGTGAACAGGATAGAGCAACGCATAGCTGAAGCTGAAAAGCTTGGGTTTCAAAAGATCATCGTTTCCAAATACAATCAGAAAATGCTTTCAAAGCAAAGGTTCAATATTGAAATTATTACCATGGGCAGGGTGGAAGAAGTATACCGCCACTTATTTTAGTAGGGCATTTTGCATGCAAGGGAAAACTTACTATTTTGTTTTTGATCTGCATGTTACCATCAACTGTCAAACTGGCCCGCTCCTGGTTGAGCCTCATCATGGAGTCTTTATTACATCTTGCTTTTCCACATGTTTGTAAAGGTTGCGGCACAGATATCATTGAGCTGCAAAATGAAATTTGCTTGAAGTGTCTTTCTGCATTGCCCGAAACCAATTTTCATTTATTTCCAGACAACCCTATGGAAAAGCTTTTCTGGGGGAGGATACCCATCCATGGTGCTTCTGCCTTATACTACTTTACAAAAGAATCATTGATCCAGCACCTGGTGCACCAGGTAAAATATAAAAGTCAAAAAGAACTCGGGGTGTATATGGGAGTGTTGGCAGGACATGCACTTACGCATCGTTTTAGCGATATTGATTTATTAATTCCTCTTCCCCTATTTGCTGCCAGGGAAAAGAAACGGGGATATAATCAATCAAAGTTATTATGTGAGGGCATCTCAAACATCCTCAATAAGCCAATAGCTGAAAAAGTGGTCATTCGCACGGCTCACACTGAAAGCCAGACCAAAAAGAACCGCGTGGAACGATGGCAAAATATGGAAGGCAAGTTTGAATTAATAGATCGCCACAGCATTGCAGGTAAACATGTGTTGCTGGTGGACGATGTGATTACTACCGGAGCTACCCTTGAGGCCTGTGCGAGAGAAATATTGAAGGCAGAAAATGTGCATTTAAGCATCGCTACCCTTTGTTTTTCATCTCACTAATGTATTTTTATACCAAATGAAGTTTCCCCTGAAAAGCCTTATTCTTTTTACAGTACTGGTCATGCTGTTGCTTTCCTGTAAAAAAGAAGGCTTTACTACAAACAGTGGTGCTCTTTTAAGAACTGATGTTGATACACTTCATTTTGATACAGTATTTACAAGCACCGGATCTTCATCTCAGCTATTCAAGATCTTCAATCCAAATAGTAAAGGGGTAAGAATCAATTCTGTACGCCTGGCTGGTGGTACCGCTTCCCCATTTAAGATCAATGTTGATGGCATAACAGGTCCCGAAACTAATAATATAGAAATTGCTTCGGGCGATAGTGCTTATGTTTTTGTAACCGTGAAGATCGACCCTTCTGGCGCTCCTCTCCCATTTATTGTGCAGGACAGTGTAGAAATAAATTATAATGGCAACACATCCTGGATACAATTGGATGCCTATGGCCGCAATGCTCATTTCTTAAAAAATACTACTATCACCAATAATACATCATGGGTTAATGACCTGCCCTATGTTATTCTTGGAAATATAACAGTGGCCCCCGGTGTTACTCTATCTATCGAAGAGGGCTGCCGCATATTTTTTCATGCTGACGCCCCTTTTATTATAAATGGAACACTGAAGGTTAATGGTGATCGATTTGACAGCACCAGGGTGGTATTTGCTGGTGACAGGCTGGACGATCCATACCGTGATTTTCCTGCCAGCTATCCTGGTCTCATATTTACTGCCACAAGCCAGGATAACTTCATTCAATATGGCATTATTAAAAATGCCTACCAGGGGATTGTAGCCATAGGCCAGGATGGCAGCACCAAATTAACCCTCAATGAGACCATCATTGACAATGCTTATGACGCCGGCATCTTTGGTATCAACACAAGTATCAGTGCCCGCAACCTTTTAGTGAGCAATTGCGGAAAGAATATACTGCTGGTAAAGGGAGGTAATTATGATTTCACTCACTGCACGGTAGCCTCCTATTCCAACAATTTCATTCCTCACAAGGAACCTTTAGTGATCCTGACCGATTATGTAAAAGAAAACAATAGCATCATAACCCAGCCGTTAAATGCCCTGTTCACAAACTGTATTTTCTGGTCGCCAGGTGGTGGAGTGGTTAAAAATGAAATATTGATAGATAAGCAAGGCTTTATTGCCAATGTTAAATTTGATAATGTGCTTTGGCCATCTGCTCCTGTCAATGGCATATATACTGGTAATATTATCTTAGACGATCCTATGTTTGAAACCATCCTGACCAGTGAAAACCGGTACAATTTTCACCTCAAGGCCGGTTCTCCAGCTATGAATAAAGGCGTTGAAGCAGGTGTCAATTTAGACCTGGATGGAAAGCCGCGTCCTGTGGCAGCTCCTGATCTGGGCGCTTACGAGGTGCAATAAATCCAGGGAAAAGAATTTATTCATCAAACCTTTTAAATAAGGCATTGAACGCTCTGGAAAGAGATTTGTTACCTTTATACATTATTCATCTTTAAATCATTGTAATGAAAACTGCAGCTTTAGCCTTATTAATTACATTATTTATGGGTACCTCTATATATGATTTTAAAGTTCCGGGGCTCTCTGGCGGAACTATTGACTTCTCCCAATTCAAAGGCAAGAAGATCCTTATAGTTAACACAGCCTCTCAGTGTGGTAACACACCACAATATGCCGACCTGGAAAAGTTATACGAGAAATACAAAGACAAGTTGGTCATCATAGGTTTCCCTGCCAACAATTTTGGTCAACAAGAACCTGGATCTAATGAGGAAATCAAGCAATTCTGCACTAAAAACTATGGGGTAACCTTCCCAATGGCTGAAAAAGTATCAGTTAAAGGAGATGACATCCATCCTCTTTTCAAATACCTGGTGAACGAAGCCGAAAAGATGGGTGATAAAGATCCTATCAAATGGAACTTTACCAAATTCCTGGTAGACGAAAATGGAAAGCTTGTAAAAGTCTTTTTTCATAAGGTAAATCCTATGAGTGATGACATCACCCGCTATTTAAATTAAGTGGTATAAGAATGATATTATCCTGATATTTGGAGCTGCCACTTGGCAGCTTTTTTATTCAAACAGAAAGGTATCCAAACAAGAAGGTTTTATGCTATTCAAAGATGTGATCGGGCAGCGACAGGTGAAACAGCAACTGGTGGAGATGGTTCAGTATAACCGGCTAAGTCATGCTTTGCTGTTCCTGGGCAGGGAGGGAAGTGGTGCCTTATCTTTAGCCATATCTTTTGCGCAATATATTTCCAGCCTCCCTACTAACGATGCACCCAACCTGTCTGAGGCTTCTTTATTTGAAGCACCTGTGGAAGTACAACTTCCTTCCACTGCAGAGCAAGCTGATGCCTGGATGCAAAAACATTCCTCTTTTTCAAAAGCTCAAAACCTGGTACATCCAGACATACATTTTTCTTACCCTGTGGTAACCAAAAAACCTGGCAGCCCACCCTTAAGTGTGGACTATGCGGCCGAGTGGAGAGAATTCATTAAACAGTATCCTTATGGCAATGTCTATGATTGGTTGCAATTCATAGGCGCAGAGAATAAACAGGGAAATATCACAGCTAATGAGTGTAATGATATCATACGAAAGTTGAACCTGAAAAGTTTTGAAAGCGGGTATAAGATTCTATTGATGTGGATGCCCGAATATCTTGGAAAAGAAGGCAACAAGCTTCTCAAACTAATAGAAGAACCACCTGCAGACACACTTTTCATACTGGTGGCAGAAAGCGAAAGCAGCATTCTTTCCACCATATTATCCCGTTGTCAGCTGGTTAAGGTGCCCGCCCTTGAATCTTCAGCCATAGAAGAATCACTCATCAACCGGTCCGGATGCAATCCAGAAACGGCCAGGTTGGTAGCTAATGCCAGTGATGGTAATTACAGGGAAGCCCTGCAGCTTTTGCAACACGCCGATGAAGACTTTCATAGTCTTTTGAAGGAATGGCTGAATGCAACTCTTAAGAACCTGCCCATCATCCAGGTAAAAGCGATTGAAGAAATCGCCAGGCTAGGGCGCGAAAAACAAAAACAGTTTTTAAAGCATTTTACCCAGCAGATAGAACAGGCAGTAAGGCTGCAAACCGCCAATGATCACATGAAGACACAAATTCTGGCAGGCCTTTCCCCAGCAGAGCAGGATTTTACAGCCCGGCTGAACAAGGTTATGAGCCTGGAACAAAAAGAAGCCCTGGCTGAAGAGTTGGACAATGCCACTTATTATATAGAGAGAAATGCCAATGCCAAGATTCTTTTCCATGCACTTACTATTAAGATCTATCATATTGTCAAAAACAACATAGTGTTATCTGTCTGAAAAATCCTGGTGGCGCCACTGATATAAAAAAATTATATTTGCGTACGTCTCGTAAGAGACCTCAATATATATCCGGGGCATTTTGGCTGGTGAAGAGTGATTTAATTAGCTACTGAATTTTCTATATATACACTGATTGATGTTGACCTTTTCTCATCTCAGGTAGTTGCTTGCTCTCAGCATATAGCGATAATATCAACGTATAAGAGTAAGTTCCGGTTTGCCTATGGCATTCCGTACGTACAATGAAATTTCTTAGCTTTTCTACAGCCAGCTCCATTAACAATATTAATAACTAACAATTAAGGAATTGAAATAGTATGGGATGTGGTACATGTGGAACAGGCAAACCCAATGGCTGTAAAAGCAATGGAGGATGCAGTACTGGTGGATGCAACAGGATGAATACATACGATTGGCTGGTGAACCTGCCGATCAGTGATGCAGAAACTGCCTGCCGGGTAGTGGAGATCAGCTTCAACCAGGGCAGCAGAAAAGACTTCTACCGAAATAGCACTTTACAAATATTTGAAAAAGGAGAACTGGTAGCCATTGAAGGGGTCAGCGGATTTGATGTGGGCGAAGTGTCACTCACCGGCGAGGCTGTCAGGTTGCAATTAAAGAAAAAGGGTGTCGATGAATTCAGCAATGAAATGAAAAAGATCCTGCGTCGCGCTACGGACAGGGATATAGACATCTGGAAGCAAAATAAAGCAAGGGAAAAGGAAGCTTTGATCAGGAGCAGGGCCATCTCAAGGCAATTGAACCTAAACATGAAAATGAGCCAGGTAGAGATCCAGGCCGATGGGAAAAAAGCCACCTTCTTTTATATTGCTGATGACCGTGTGGATTTTCGCGAACTGATCAAGATATATGCTTCAGAATTTAGGGTAAAGGTAGAGATGCGACAGATAGGGTCACGCCAGGAAGCAGGTAAGGTTGGCGGCATTGGAAGCTGTGGACGTGAACTGTGTTGTGCCACCTGGCTTACCGATTTTAAATCAGTAAATACCACTGCAGCGCGTTATCAAAACCTTTCTATCAACCAAACTAAGTTAAGTGGCCAATGCGGACGCCTGAAATGTTGCCTGAACTATGAGTTGGATACCTACCTGGATGCCTTGCAGGGTTTCCCTGAAAATGCAGACATGTTGCAGGTTCAAAGAGGCACTGCCACCCTCATCAAAAAGGATATCTTCAAAAATCTCATGTGGTACGTATTGCCTGACAGCAGTAAACAATACCCTTTGACCATTGAAAGGGTTAAAAAGATCCGTTCTTTAAACAACCAGAATATAGTTCCCGATGAACTGGAAGCTGTTGAAGTAGTTTCAGGAAAACCTAAAGAAGTAGAACCTGAATTTGTGGATGTGGTAGGTCATATCAGCTTAAAAAGCCTGGAAAAGGCTGATAAGAAAAGACAACAGAAAGGAAGGGAACAACGACAACAGCGCGGAACCCAGGGCAACAGACCATTGCCTGGTATTAACAAACAATTGCCCAGGGGGCAACAGCCTCAGGGAGTTCAAAAACCTGCTCCACAGCAAAGGGCTCCCCAACAGCAGCAACAGCAACCACAAAAGCCACCTCAAAAAAGAAATCAGCCTTCCCGGCCTCCGGGCCAGCAGCCACCTCAAAAGGGCATGAATCAACAAAGGCCGCCGCAACAGCGACGACCTCCAAATCCTCCAAAATCAAATGATACTAAATAGAATTATTTAATTATTTCGAAGGGGTTGCATCAGCAGCCTCTTCGCTTTTCAGGGCTCTATAAATGGCATCCTGGATCTTACCCCTGATATTCATCTTGCCCAAAAGATTATTATCACGTGTGTTATATACCCTGTTTGATAAAAATACATATACCAGTTTTGACTGCGGATCTACCCAAACACAGGTACCTGTAAATCCGGTATGACCGAATGTGGATGGCGATGCCATAGCTGAAGGATAAGGCTCCTCACGACCAGCATTATCCTTTTCAGGTTTATCAAATCCCAATCCCCTTCTACTGATATCACTACCATAAGCTGTAAACAGCTTGATGGTCTCTGGCTTTAAGTAGCGCTCTCCATTTAACTCGCCACCATTCAGCAACATCTGGTACAATAGGGAAAGATCATAAGCATTGGAGAACAAACCTGCATGTCCTGAAACCCCGCCAAACATGGCTGCACCTTCATCATGAACATACCCTCTTAATAATTGGCGGCGGAAATATTTCTCCTCTTCTGTAGGCACGGTTCTTTCCAGGCCAAAGCGCTGCCAGGGCTTGAAACCAGTAGTAGTCATTCCCAGAGGATTATAAAATGTCTTTTGTGCAAATTGATCTAAAGGCATACCTGATACAGCCTCCACTACCTTACCCAAAAGGATAAAATCATTATCACTGTAAACATATTTAGGCGCCGGCCCCAGCTTACTTTGTACGATCTTTTTCAACATGGTGTCATTCCAATCCCTGCGCAACCAAACGTTCCTTGCCACAGGAATAGTAAATAAGGTGTCCCTTTTATCACTGTACAATTCAGGGGAAGGCATGCCGGTTTGAGGATCTATGGTTTCACGATAAAAAGAAATGTAGGGATTCAATCCGGCCTGGTGTAATAATACATCCCGGATCTTTAATCCTGCTTTATCAGTGCCACGTGTAAAAGGCAGGTAATCACCCAGTGTATTATCCAAACCTACTTTTCCTTGCTCATAAAGCTTCATCAGTGAAACTGTGGTGGCGGATATCTTGGTTACCGATGCCAGGTCATAAATGCTTTCCAGGGTTACAGGTAAAGACCTGGGATCAAATTCTATATGCCCAAAAGCCTTATGGTATTTGATCTCGCCATTTTGAATGGCCAATACCTCGCATCCAGGATAAGCTTTTTTAGCCAGCCCGTCATTTACAATGCTGTCTATGGCCAACCAGGCAGGCGAAGTACCTACTGCCAGGAAACGCCTGATGACAATTCCTGAACCATATGGAATATTGCAAACAGTTACAGGCAAAGTGCCCCTGGCCGCTATCTTTCCTTCCAGGAAGTCAACAGCAGTATGCTGAGTGATGTCATCATCCTGGTGCATGGCTACCAGGTTGGTGGCATTGCAAAAATTGGTGGAGGCATATACATTACCGAAAACAAATGTGGCGGTGTTATTGGACTGCAAAGAATCCCACAAGGCCAGTGATGAAGTGGAAAGTCCATAGTTCTTTGCAGGCCTGTTACTAATATTGTGAATTCCTATGATCAGCTTCTCATATTTACCGGCGCGGATTGAATCCAACAGTAAACCGGCCCTGTCAACTGAGTCCTTATAATTGAGATAATAAACATCGGCATGCATTTCTTCTTGTAGGCGTTTACCCATATCAGTACTGTCAGCACCTAAACCCAGGTAAGCGATCTTGCCCTTATGAAACATTGGAAAAAAGCCTGTCTTATTATTCATTACAGTCACACTATTCCTGGCTACCTGTTTCCTGATGTCGTCTGTTTTGGCATTCAGATCTTCCAATAAATGAGTGGTATCAATTACCTGTGTATGAGTAAGCCCCAGGTTGTATTTAGCATAGAGCACTTTTTTCACCTTTGCATCAATATCTTTCCATTTTAGTCTCTTATGCTTTATAGCCGCCTCTATGGCATCAATTGCAGCAGGAACATCTTCGGGAAGACATAACATATCATTGCCAGCTACCAGGGCCAGTACCGCTGCCTCTCCTGACGGAAAGTATTTACTCACGCCTTTCATTTCCAGTGCATCTGTAAACGACAGTCCTTTAAAACCTAATTCTTCCTGCAAAAGGTTATGAACATTATTCCTGGACAAGGATGTTGGTAAATGTTCCGTAGAATCTATAGCGGGAATAGACAGGTGCGCGATCATCACACTTCCTACTCCGTTATTAAATAGCTGGCGGAAGGGATAAAGCTCCAGGGAATCCAGCTGTTCCTTTGATTTATTGATCACCGGGAGGTCAAGGTGAGAGTCTACATTTACATCACCATGACCTGGAAAGTGCTTGGCACAAGCCATGATGCCTGCATCCTGCATGCCCTTCATATAAGCCACCCCAAAGCGCGCTACCTTGAACTTGTCTTCACCAAATGAACGGTACCCAATCACCGGGTTATCAGGATTATTGTTCACATCCACTACGGGCGCAAAATTTACATGCACCCCTATCCTTTTCATTTGTTCTCCAATGGCCTGCCCCATCTGGTAAATGATCTTTTCATCATTGATAGCTCCCAGTGTCAGTTGATATGGGAATTTGGTCACACTATCCAGCCGCATTCCCAACCCCCATTCCCCATCTATGGTTACCATCAGCGGTGTTTTGGCAATGGACTGGTAGTAATTCGTCAGGTTGGCCTGGCGTAAAGGACCACCCTGGAAAAAACAAAGGGCTCCTACATTGTACTTAGAAATTTGTTCTACTACTTTTTGCACATGCTCAGGCCCAAGGTTACTGTGCGCCCGCACTACCATAAGTTGTGCGATCTTTTCTTCTTTTGATAAAGATTTAAAAACACTATCCACCCAGGCTTTGGCCGGAAGTTCACTTTTGTACTGGGCCATGATCACTGAAAAAATAAATGTGGATAGGAAAAGGGCTGCAATTTTCTTCATAGCTACTTAAAAAAAGGAGTCCACAATTTAAATCAAAACAAATAGCAAAGACTTAAAAGCTTGTGAAAGCAAGTGAAAACGAAACATATTGCTATGTGCGAGTGCTATAAAATAATAACTACATGCATATCAGTGACGACAACAAACAATGGAATATCAAAAACCTTACAGGTTTCTGATCCAAATATGTATATCATGTGGTGCTACTTCATCTCCCCCAAAAAAAGGATACAACTGGTAACCTTTTCCTGTGGCAGTACTGGCCATCCGGGGCATTCTTTCCGTCACCCCATTTACAGTAAATAAATAGCTGCTGTTGGTTACCTGGATGGAACAACTGATCTCTTTCCCTATATCTACTACAGCCAGTTCACGGGAAATGACGGCAGCATTATTATACACATAGGCAAAAAGGTGCAGCGTATTGTTGCTCCATCTCCAGCCAAAGCGGGCGCTGAACTGGTGATGATCTGAATTGTTATCTGAAAAGCCGTAAAGCTTATTGATATCATATTGGTTCTCTGAACTTGCTGTCTGGTAGATAGCCGTACTGTCAAATCGTACCATGAACTTCATTTCCTGTACGTCAACGGCCTTCAAACTATTTTTGTCGCAATACTGGTTTCCTTTTGGAATGGTATATTCAATGAATTCAGAACTGGTAGAACCGGAGGTTCCCTTTTCAATAATAGCCTCTACCGCTTTTTTGCAGCCTGGCAGTATAAGGAGGCATAATAAGGCAATCAATATTTGGTTTTTCATAGCAAATTATAATAGGATGAGGATGGCACGAATGTAAGCATCCATGAATTAATTAAATATGATGCTGACAGTATTATGATTTCTTTTTTATATGGATAAGAAAAATCACTTATCCTCACTCTTTCATACCTAGCTTCACTGTTTGCCTATATTAAAGCTGACTGGTTGACCAATTTATTCGCAACACATAAAAACCTAAACCGTATTTTTGAAACCTCAAGGAAAGAAACCGTGGCTGATAGAATATTACTGCTTCCCGACAATATTGCCAACCAGATAGCAGCAGGTGAAGTGATCCAAAGGCCTGCCAGTGCCGTCAAAGAATTATTGGAAAATGCTGTAGATGCCGGGGCTACCGAAATCCGGTTGATTGTGGCTGATGCCGGCAAATCATTGGTACAGGTTGTAGATAATGGCATGGGCATGAGTGAAACAGATGCCCGCATGGCTTTTGAACGCCACGCCACCTCCAAGATCAAAAATATAGACGACCTTTTTCATATTCGCACCATGGGATTCAGGGGCGAAGCGCTGGCTTCTATAGCTGCTGTGGCCCAGGTAGAGCTCAGAACCCGCAGAGCAGACCATGAATTGGGCACCTGCATTGAAATCGAAAACAGCTTGGTGATCCAACAACAGCCGGTGGCGGCACCCGTGGGCACCAGCATCAGCATGAAGAACCTCTTCTTCAATGTGCCCGCCCGCCGCAATTTCCTAAAAAGCAATGCTTCAGAAATGAGGCATATCGTAGATGAATTCATGCGGGTGGCACTCGCTTTCCCGAGCATCTTTTTTTCATTTACCAGCAATGGGCAACAATTGTTTCACCTGGAAGGAGGCACCTTAAAGCAGCGTATTGTGCAGCTTTTAGGCAATAATTACAATGCTAAACTAGTAGCTGTAAAAGAAGATACCGATTACCTGAACATCCAGGGCTTTGTAGGCAAACCTGAAACAGCTAAAAGAACTCGAGGTGATCAGTACTTCTTTGTGAACAATCGTTTTATCAAAAGTGCTTATCTCAACCACGCGCTGCAGAATGCCTACCAGGAAATGATCCCTTCTGAAAGCTTTCCCATGTATGTGCTCTTTATTGACCTTGATCCTACACAGGTAGATGTCAATGTGCACCCTACCAAACAGGAGATTAAGTTTGAAGATGAAAAGATCGTATATGCCTTTGTGCAGGCAGCGGTAAAACATGCACTGGCCCAGTTCAGCATTACGCCGACTCTGGATTTTGATCTGAGTGCGGATATACAGCAATTAGAATCGGTCCAAAAGCCTTTTACTGAAGACAAGCAATCCTTTACCAGGTCTTCTTCCATTTTCCAAACATTTACAGAGGCCAACCAGGCACACAAGATAGAAGGTAGCTCTTCATTCAGGCACTGGAGCGACATGAGTGCAGGACAGCCCTTCGAACCCAAAGACGAGGGCTTTGTTTCCCTGGGCCGCAAATTCCTTGAGTATGAAGACCAGGGATCTACCGCTACGCAGGGAACAGTATTACCCGCCAAAAACACATTGATCCACGAGGATACCAAACTGACCCAGTTATTACAAACTTATATACTGGCGCCCACATCCAATGGGTTCCTTTTGCTCCACCAGCAATCTGCCCATGAACGCGTGATATATGAACGGCTGGCACTTGCCCTTCAAGGCAAGCCTGTAGCTACGCAGCGAAGCCTTTTCCCCGCTTCTATTGAATTGACACCAGCAGATGCGGTATTGCTCACAGAGCTGTTACCTGACCTTTTGCAAATGGGTTATGCTATCGAACCTTTTGGTAAATCAGCATTTGTCATCCAGGGTACCCCGGCCGATATGGAAGTGGGCAATGAAAAAACAGCATTGGAAAGAATCTTGGAGCAATACAAGCATTTCAACAGCGACCTGAAATTGTCTAAAAGAGAAATGCTCATGCGCTCTATTGCCTGGCAGCAAGCTATCAAACCCGGCACCTCACTCTCTGAAAAAGAAATGCACAACCTGGCCCGCGACCTTTTTGCCTGCCAAACGCCCAATGTAACACCATCAGGCAGGCCCACTTACCTGGAGTTTAAAAAAGACCAGCTGGAGAAAATGTTTGGAAGGTGAGAACCAGGTTTTACAGAATTAAATAAGACTTATGTGGAGGCCAATGACTCAATTAGCATTTTATTCCTTTTAGTTCCTGAGTCAAATACCCTCATTTAATTCTTTTCCCGTAGCTGTTCTACAAATTTTTCAACGGCCCTTCTAACAGCTGTGGCAGATGCCTGGTGATTATTGACCAGTACAGATACGATCAGGAGCCTGTTCTTTTTTGTAAATAAAAAACCACTGAAGGCCACCACACCTGACAGGGTCCCTGTTTTAGCAAACACATAACCTGTTTCATTCTTATAGTAATTGGTCAGGGTTCCTTCATTTCCTGTAGGCAAGATCTCTTTGATCCTGTCCATTCCAAATTCCAGCCGCATCTTATTCAAAATGGTCACCATATCCTGCGGCGTGAATAAGTTATACCGGCTTAAGCCAGATCCATCCACCCAATGAGGCTTTTGAGGCAGGTCATTCAAATCGGATTGCAGCAACCTGTTAATGATCTTTGCATCATTCATTTCTCCCAATAATTGTTGACTCACCATCATCAGGGATTGTTCAGCAAAGAAATTATCACTCCGGTGCATCATAGGCTTTAACATGGAATCTGTTGGCTGGCTATTTAACACTATACCGCCTGTTAGCGGTGCATCAGTCAGTGTTACCTGCCTATGCAATGTATCAGCTAATAGTTCAACTGCCAACTTGCTATTTGCAGTGAAATAAGGTGTTTCAACAGGCCTTCCCTGGCCCTGTCCTTCTACCACAAAATGGTTTGAAGCAATATCACGATTCACATTCAGTGAGGAGGAAGCATTCACTCCTGGCTCTTTCATCACTACTTCCTGCTTAAAAAATGATGGCACCACCTGCAATGGATTATTACCCATAAACCGTACTACATTCCCATAAACAGGCAAGGCACTTCTTTCAGGCATATAGTTTTCACTATAGTCGTTCCACGACCAGCCACCGCCCCAACGTTCATCTTTCCAGGAAGAGAGAGTAAGATTTAACTTCCCTTCTGAATGCTTCAATAGATCATAAACCGGCTGCACGGCAAACTCGGGATGCAGAAAGGTAGGATCTCCTGTTGGTGCTATATACAACTCATTGCCACGCTTTTCATAACGTAATCCGGGAAGACTATCTCCCAAATACTTCATGGCTGCATAACAAGTTGGGATTTTGGTATTGCTGGCAGGCACAAAATATTTATCACCCTGGTAGTTGTATAAAAAGCGAGCGGTGGAAGGGTCAAATACACTAATGCCTACATGCGCTGTTTTTAATGCGGAATCATTGATCACATCCCGGCTTGCCCACTGGCCAATTTTGCGGGCAGGTGAACAACTCATTAAAACGCCAATAATCAATATCAGAACAAGCAGCCTTGTTTTCATCAGTGCAGTGGTTTTTTCAAATGTACCCAATAATGGTTTTCGTTTCAGCATATATAATACAGTAAAAAAACAAGCGCAATCAACCACTAAGAGTAAACCCTAAAATTTTTCCCAGCTGTTTCAAATCATAGTTTTTAGCAATAAGATACAAGCCTTCTTCCCTAAATTAGCCCTCCCAAAATAAAAACACACAATGAAGCATTTTGTCAAATTAATGATGCTGGGCACAGCAGCAGCGGGCGTGGTGGCTTTTACACCACCAGGTGGAAAGAAGGATAAGCCTTTCAAATACATTGATAAGGCCAATATGGACCTGTCTGTGAAACCTGGAGATAATTTTTACTTATATGCTAATGGCAACTGGCTGAAGAACCACCCGGTACCTGCCTCTAAAACCCGTTGGGGAAGTTTTGATGAATTAAGGGAAGAAAGCAGCAAGCGTTTGCGCACCATGCTTACAGAGGCAGCTTCCAAAGCATCTTCCAATCCATCCATGCAAAAGATCGGTGATTTTTATACCAGTGGAATGGATAGTGCTGCTATTGAAGCATTGGGCGTTCAGCCTATCACTGCCGATCTGCAACGCATTGATGCCGTTAAAAGCATTAATGAGCTCTTATCGCTGGTGGCCGAAAACCGCAAGCAGGGCATCGGTGGTGCCTTATTTGGATTTGGTATCACGCCAGACCGCAAAAATGTGAATGTATATATTCCCAACCTTGGACAGGGTGGCACTTCACTTCCCGACCGTGATTATTACCTGAAAAATGATAACCGCAGCACCACCATCCGCAATGCCTACCAGCAGCACCTTGCCAATATGTTCTCATTGGTTGGTGAAGGCACTGACCAGGCACAAAAAGATGCCAATACGGTGTTGCGCATAGAAACAGCATTGGCTAAAGCCCAGATGAGCAGGGTGGAAATGCGGGATCCTTATAAGACCTACAACAAGTTTGGAGTAAAAGAATTCACAGCCACTACTCCTTCTATTGACTGGAACTGGATGTTAGGCCAGTTTGGGTTAACGGGTGCCGACAGCCTGATTGTGACCAATCCTTCCTTCTTTAAAAGCATGGACATCTTACTCACTGCTTTACCACTGGAGGACTGGAAGACATACCTGAAATGGAATTTGATCAATAGCTCTGCTGGTTATTTAAGCAGCGCTTTTGTAAAAGAAGATTTTGCCTTTACCAAAGTACTTACAGGTCAGAAAGAACAAACACCCCGGTGGCAAAGAGTGAGCGGATTGATAGATGGCTCATTGGGCGACCTGCTGGGTCAATTGTATGTAAGCAAGTATTTCAAGCCTGAGGCAAAAAAGCGCATGCTCGACCTGGTGAATAACCTGCAGCAAACCTTTGCCGGCCGCATTCGCCAGTTGGACTGGATGAGTGATGAAACCAAAACAAAGGCACTGGAAAAGCTCAATGCCTTTACCAAAAAGATTGCCTATCCGGATACCTGGAGAGACTATAAAGAGATCAACATTGTTCGCAATGATTACCTGGGCAATGCCCGCAGGGTAAGTCAATGGATGTACAACGACATGATCAGCCGTTATGGAAAGCCTGTTGATAAAACACGCTGGAGCATGACCCCTCCTACTATCAATGCCTATTATAATTCTTCTAATAACGAGATCGTTTTCCCCGCTGGCATCCTGCAGTTTCCCTTCTTTGATTTTGGAGCTGATGATGCAGTGAACTATGGTGGCATTGGAGCTGTGATCGGTCATGAAATGACCCATGGCTTTGATGACAATGGCAGCCAGTATGCTGCTGATGGCAATTTGAAAAACTGGTGGTCTAAAATAGATGCCGACCAGTTCAAGGAAAGAACAGCACTGGTTGTTAACCAATACAATGGCTATACTGTTTTGGATACCATTCATGTAAATGGAAAGCTAACATTGGGAGAGAACCTGGCAGATCTGGGTGGATTAAACATAGCCTATGCTGCCTTTATGAATACAGAGCAGTTTAAAAAAGGAAAGAGCATAGATGGCTTTACCCCTTCACAACGCTTCTTTTTAAACTGGGCGCAGGTATGGCGCAATAATGCCCTGCCAGAAACACAGGCACAGCTGATCCTGACCGATTCCCATTCGCCAGGCATGCACCGTGCCAATGGTCCAATTGTGAATATGGATGCCTGGTACCAGGCGTTTAATATCCAGCCCGGAGATAAAATGTATGTGGCTCCTGAAAAAAGGATCCATATCTGGTAATATACTTTCCAACATCGACCACGAAGCCCCGCAGCCGCGGGGCTTTTCATTTTGATCTATGGGTCTTTCAGTAAATCATTCAGCGCCAGGAATCATATAATCCCACAATTAAACCCGGAGCTTTATTTTTACCAGATGATCGATGCCAATGAATTAAGGCTGGGTAATTATATCATGCAAAAACAGAATACCCGCATCCTGACCACCCGTTGCTCCCTGCAGCATTTTGATTTAATAGCTAAAGGTTATGACAAAGACATGTTCCCGATAGTACTCAAGGCTGCGGTATTGGAGAGTGCTGGTTTTATAGAAAATAAAGATTATCCGCTGGCACCACAGGCCAGGGAATTCAAATTAGAACTGCCCGTTATTGGCAACAACAGGAACGAGATAGTAGCCTACATTAAAAATAATAAGGAATGTTTTGCCAGGGCTACTATTAATAACCTTCCTGTCAGCAATAATATTTTTCACCTGCACCAGTTGCAAAACCTTTATTATGTCTTAACAGGTAAAGAGCTTAACATCCTTCTGTAACCACCAATATATAAACGCGGCAGGAAGTAGTTTGCATTGATCGGGAACAGGATCTCAATGCCTGGGTATCGGTCCTTCACTGATCACCCATTTTCAAAATAGTACCTTTGCGCATGCAGCATCAGAACTTTTCAGTTGACAACATACTTTCCAATCTCAATATAGACGCACTCAATGACATGCAGCAAGCTGCACTGGAGGCTACTGCAAAGCATGACAATGTCATTATACTTTCGGCAACTGGCTCGGGGAAAACCCTGGCCTTCCTGTTGCCGATATTAAGGTCTTTAAAGCAGGGCGATAAAAAAACGGCTGCCATGATCGTAGTACCCTCCCGGGAACTGGCATTGCAGATTGAGCAGGTCTTTAAATCCATGGGCACAGGTTTTAAATCTACCTGCTGCTATGGAGGTCATAAAAGAGAGATTGAAGAAAACAACCTGGTTCAGCCTCCAGCGGTACTGATAGGTACACCCGGGCGAATTGCTGATCACTTGCGCAGGTTAAATATTACGGCAGACAGCATCCATACACTGGTGCTTGATGAATTTGATAAATCACTGGAACTGGGCTTCCTTGAAGAAATATCCTTCATTGTTCAATCACTGCCTGCCATTAAAAAAAGGATCCTGACCTCGGCCACAGCCGCTGTAATAATACCGGAATTCATAGGGGCTGAAGAAGCAGAACTATTAAACTTCCTTCCAGAAGGAGGGGTTACCACACCAGCATTGGCTATTCAATCCATTCAATCACCTGAAAAGGATAAAATAGATACCCTTTTTAAATTGATCTGTTACCTAGGCAATCGCTCCTCTATTATCTTTTGCAATCACCGCGAAGCAGTAGAACGAACATCCGAATTGCTGGCAGATAAAGGGATTATCAATACTTTTTACCATGGTGCTATGGAACAACGGGAAAGGGAAATAGCATTGGCGCGTTTCCGCAACGGCACAGTCAACTTCCTGGTAACTACCGACCTGGCGGCGAGGGGACTTGACATACCTAATATCCGTTACATCATCCATTATCACCTACCGTCCACACCCGAAGTCTTTACGCACCGCAATGGACGCACCGCCCGTATGGATGCCAGCGGCACCGCTATCCTGATACTAAGCGAGGATGAAAAACTACCAGAGTATATAAAAGAACCAGTTCAACCCATACAGCTACCGACTGATCTTACCCTTCCTGAAAAACCCAAATGGACCACCCTTTTTATCAGTGCGGGTAAAAAAGACAAGGTAAACAAAGTGGATATAGTAGGTTTTTTGACCAATAAAGGGGAATTAAAAAAAGAAGACCTTGGCCTCATAGAAGTAAAGGATTTCTTTTCTTTTGCTGCCGTTCGAAAGGTTAAAGCAAGCCATGTGCTGCATTTGATCAAAGACCAGAAGATGAAGAACAAAAAAGTGAAAATAGATGTGGCCCGCTAACACATAAATTATCCTGGCCATTCATCTTTTCTATAAATCATATTTTCACAAGGTCTATTGAACCTATTGATAAGAAACAGAGCTGGTAGTAACCGGTTGCGTCCATGCTCGTTCATGATCTCCAGTTTCAAAAGGGTTATCCTGCAACTTGCTGGAGATGATCTTGGCCCTTACATACAGATCTTTCTTTGTCAATTGATAGCCAGCGCGCGTTCCCTTTACTTCTTTTAATACCTTACCAGCGGTGCCTTGTTTTTCTGCGCCCCAAAACTGGATGGTGTAAGTTTCGCCGGGCTTTGCCGCCACGTTTACCTGCAGTGATCCATTTTTAAACCGGACATCGCTCAACTCCACACCCGTACTGGCATAGAAGTCACCTTTTTCCATGGCAGCAATCAGGGCAGAAGCTGTAAGCTCCTTTGCTTTCACCCTGAGCCATCCACGCCCGGGATTGCTCATACCTACCCTATGCTCCAGGTAATTGTGTGCATCATCAGTGGCCAATCCAAAAACCAGGGGTTTGCCATCCTGTATGAAACGGATGAGCAACTTATCCCATAATTCTTCCATACCCATCACTACCGAGTCACCATAATTATGCACATGCGGGTGCCCGTTATATACTTCAAAAAAGCGCTCCCCTTTTAAGGGAAACATGTCTTCTATTTTGACAGCCCAGCCGAAGTTCGGATGATTAATATGCGGGAACATGGCCTGTCCGGTTTTAGCCCGCTGATCATACACAGCATCCAGGTTGTTCTGCATTACTTCGGTTACACTGTTGCCCCCTTGTGGCTTGATCACTTCCTTTACATTCACAGCGCCCATATGCAATGGCTTGCCTTTATAGGAGTCTGTTATTTCCTCTGCCTGCATCACCAGGAACTTGCCTGGTTCTTCAAACAAGGGCCTGTATTCTTCCAGAGTTTTCAATTTTACACTGATCCTGCCGGCACTGTCTTTTTTAGAAACCACCCAATCCTTCCCATACTTTTCCAGGTATTCCTGGTAACGGTGCTGGCGAAAAGGATGGGCTGGCACCTGCACCCATTTATCCCCTGCTGCAAGTGTGTTATGGTCAGAGAGTGCGATAAAATCATAGCCATGAGACTTGTAATAGTCCATGATCATCTCAGGAAAATCATCGCCATCACTCCATAAAGAATGGGTATGTGTATTGCCCTTGTACCATTTAGCCGGATTTTGTTGTGCGTGAAGTGCCAGGGCAACATGGAAAAGGAGGACCAAAAAGAAACTGCGTATTGTAATCATTATACCGGGTAATCAATTATTATAATCTGCTGGATCGGAAAGATAAATAAAAATGCTGTTAGCCTTTAACCAGCGTCTGGCAGGCTTCCAACATATTACCATCCGGATCATAAAAGACGAAATAGGCCACATACTCATCCCGGATGATAGGTTCAACCACAACGCCATGGTCTTTCATGTATTCATATAGGCTATTCACATCAGTTGTTTTAAATATAGGGAAAGAGGCTGCATCCTTATGGCAATCTATTTTATGATCGGTTTCCCATAAAGTGATACTGACTGCTCCCCTTGTATCCAATACTACCAGTTTCATGTGCTCGTCATTCCATATTGTGGTAAAACCCAATCTATCCTTGTACCAGGCCATAGATTGTTCCAGGTCGCTTACACGAATGATGACCGTATCAATTCCTTGCACCAGGTTCTTATCTTTTAGATCCATGCTTTAGTTTATTTGGGTTACTTAAACATCTGATCCTATCAATCATGACAGCAATCCGAATTGCTTAAAATGATGTGTAAAATGTTTATTGTGCAATACGATCCATTCCTGGTGATTCAACTTTCCTAAACGTGGTTGCACAAAAACAGCAGTTGGATGTTCCTGGTACCAGTTCTCAAAATCATCTAGCTCTTTGTTCAATTGCTGCTTTGCTGTATCAAGATCCGGAAATTGCAAAGGATCAGGTGTTTCACCTGCTAGTGAACTCTTTAATCCCATTGGCATTTCTACATCTGTATAAATGAAAGCTGCTTTAGCTTGTTTGGCTTCTTCCTCAGTTGACTTCTGACCAATCTCTTTTTTACCATTTGAATGCTGCAAGGTCTTTATAAGGTGCTCAACCATATGCTGTGGTTGCATTACGCCCCACCTTGGTGCAGTGGTGTCAGTCAATTGATCTAATAACTGATTGAGATGTTTGCGGTTGGTAATATCAATTTTAGTCTTAACCGTAACCTGGTCCATAGGTGTCTATTTTAATTAAACAGAAAGAATTTTGCGCATATGGGTAAACGTTTCCTATGCACAATAGTTCGAAGATACAAAGAAGAGGCAAACACCTGCCACTACCTAATGAACATAGATTTAACTATAACATACGGGGCTGTACTGAAACATTTTTTCATTTTGTAACTTGTTACATAAAATCACCTCATGCGAAAAGTAATTCTTGGACTGGCCATTAGCCTGGATGGATACATTGAAGGTCCAAATGGAGAATATGACTGGTGCTTTACTGACCAGGATTACGGATTGTCAGAATTTTTTACCCAGGTAGATAGTCTTTTCATTGGCCGCAAAAGTTATGAACTGATGCAATCCATGGGCGAGAATCCGAGTCCTGGTTTTCCTAAAATGAACGAGTATATTTTCTCCAATACTTTAACTGAGGTAAAGCCAGGCGCCATACTGGTGAAAGGAGATGCAGCGCAGGAAGTGAAAAGCATTCTTCAACAGCCAGGCAAGGATATATGGCTTTTTGGTGGAGCATCACTCACAGCCTATTTTTTAGAACATAACCTTGTAGACCAGTTCTGGCTAAGTGTGCACCCCATTTTGCTGGGCAGCGGAAAACAACTGTTTCCTCATGCCGATCACCGCCGTCTGCTACAACTGTTGGAGTCAAAAACCTATGATACCGGGCTTATCTCCCTGAAGTATGAACTGAAGAAATAAAGGCCTTTCATTTTATGCTTTCATCGGCACGCTAATAAGCCTCCGCACTTCATTTTAGGGCATTACATTACATTTTATCACCATGATTGCACGCAATGTGAATAAGTTTAAAGGCTTGATTCCATAAGCTAACACATTTCATTCTCAGCCATTTATATATCAATCGTAAATTTTCATATCTCCAAAAGCTATGACTTACCAAACACGGAGACTACATTTGATGCTTTAGGTAACATCAACCCAGTTCTCCGGACGCGAAAAACCCAATTATGTCCGTCCCCCGGAAGATCTGAGTTTTCAAGAATCCACTTTCCCTGAATTACCCCTGCCAATATTCTCTGAGCTAACCCACTCAATCATCCTTGTGAAATAACCCTTGCTGTAATCCATGTTCTTAGGGTCGGCATTGTTTAACCCTTAAAAGAAAACAATGTTGAAAAGAAAATTAGTTAAAGCAGGGTTCTTTGGTCATGGCGCTTTGTTTATTATGGTATCCCCATTCAGCGTTAGCCCCAAAGCACAAACCCTTAGTAATGACTCAGCTCTTTCCGGCAATCCAATGGTTCATCAAACCCTATGCAAAGACACTTCAGTGCAATTGCCTGCAGATACTGTAGTGCTGGCAGCTGCTGAAGCGGAACCAGAAGCTCCAAAGATTACCATGAACGCCATGGCGGCAAAATATGCCGGCCAGTTCATTAAAAAGAACACAGAAGCTCTTGAAGCAGTAGAAAAAAGGAGCGGCGTTTATTTCAACATCATTGAACCTATCTTTAAAAAGTATGACCTGCCGGTGGAATTAAAATACCTGGCAGTAGTAGAGTCCCAGCTAAAAGCCTCCGCCCTGTCTCATGTCGGTGCCCGTGGTCCCTGGCAACTAATGGCTTCCACCGCCCGCGACCTGGGACTGAAAGTAAATGGCAAGCGCGATGAGCGCACCCATTACTATAAAAGCACGGTGGCCGCTGCCAAGCATTTAAGAGACCTGTACAACGAATTTGGCGACTGGTTGCTGGTAATAGCGGCCTACAACAGCGGCTCAGGCCCTGTGTTAAAAGCCATCAAGCGCTCTGGCAGTCGAAATTTCTGGAGCCTCCAGTCTTTTCTGCCTGCGGAGACCCGGGGGCACGTCAAAAGATTTATAGCCACCCATTATTATTTTCAGCAGGAAGGCAGCCTTACCATGCTTACCAAGTCGGAGACCAAAAAGTATTTGAAGGAAGTGTCGGATTTTAAAGTGAAACAGAACCTTCAGATGGATGAAAATACCATCATTGCAGTCCGATAAGAAATACATGACAAGGGTTATGTTTTTACATAACCCTTTATTATTATTTTTATCGATGCTTAAGTTTTTGATCATTGTGATAGTGGTAGCTTATTTTATAAGCAAAGCATTCCGTACTGAAGATTGACCCTATGATGCAAGCAACCTTTACTGACCTTGCTGCACGTTATTGCAGCAATAAACGGCTGATAGACCAGGTGTGGGCTGAAATAGAGAAAAGCTATTCCAATCCCAAGCGGTTATATCACACACTTGCCCATTTACAACAATTCTATAATGAGCTGGTAGATGCCAGATCTTACATTGAAAACCAGGATGCCCTTTTATTCAGCCTTTTCTTCCACGACCTGGTGTACAACCCACTGCGCCGTGACAACGAGGAAAGAAGCATCATCATTGCCGAGAACCGCCTGGCTACCCTTGATGTGCCCAAGGAATTAATCAGCAAATGCTCCATTTTGATCATGGCCACCAAGTCTCATCAAAGAACAGCAGATGAGGATACCAATATATTTACCGATGCCGACCTGTCCATACTAGGTCAGCCAGCCGATATTTATGCGGCATATACCACGGGCATCCGCAAAGAGTACGTCCTGTATTCCGATATGCTATACAAACCCGGTCGCAAAGTCGTAGTACAGCATTTCCTTTCCCAGGACCGTATTTTTAAAACTGACCACTTCTTCCAGAAATATGAGCAGCAAGCCCGGGAAAATTTACAAAGCGAATTGCTCGGCCTTTGATCCGCAGAAGTGTAAATGAGTCGGGAGTCAGGAGTTCGGAGTCGGCATCCGAAAACCGCCCTCTATTTCTACAAGGTCTTAAAAGCCTGAACGGCCTTCAGTCTCAATCATTTATCAACTTTCCACCCTTTCAGCCCAAGCACTCCTCTCACTTCCTCTCTAATCCCTAAAATCCTAACATTCCCAGCGCTTTTCTCTCCCCTGAACATTGAGCCTTACAAATTGTTTATGGATCATTTCTCAACCCTCCACCTAAGAAAAGCCCCTAATCATAAATCCCCTCCGCCCTAATCCTTCGCAATTCAATATTCCTTGTTCCTCTGTTCGACATTCCCTCTCCTACCTACCTCAGCCCTACCT
>JAEZLJ010000088.1 GCA_023415275.1 Bacteroidota bacterium | reverse complement strand
TCCCTGTGCTGTATATTGTTGAGCCATAGCTCAATGAATACTTATGAAAAAACTTTTTCTTTTCCTGGTTATTATTACTTCCGGTACGTATTTGTATGCACAAAAAAATCTTCCGGAGCTTACTGTTTTAACCCAGGGAACAAAGACCTCTTTACGCGGATTAAGCGTAGTGAATGATAACGTGGTATGGGTTAGTGGCAGTAATGGCACTGTGGGCAGGTCCAATAACGGAGGAAAAGACTGGCGCTGGCTGAAGGTAAAAGGATTTGAAAAAACGGACTTCCGTGATATAGAAGCTTTTGATGGCAGCACAGCCATAATTATGGGTGTAGGAGATCCAGCCTATATACTAAGAACAGTTGATGGCGGGGATACATGGAAGGTGGTATATGAGAACAAAACGAAGGGCATGTTCCTGGATGCCATGGAATTCTGGAACCGGGATGCAGGTATCGTGATCGGTGATCCCCTCCATGGAAAGTTTTTCATTGCCAGAAGTTTTGATGGTGGTAATAGTTGGAAAGAAATCCCGGATCAATACAAGCCTGTTGCTGATAGCGGGGAAGCCTGTTTTGCTGCCAGCGGCACCAACATCAGGGCCCTGAGTAATGAAGAAGCGGTATTTGTTTCCGGCGGACTGACTTCACATATATTTATCAGGAATGAAAAGATTCACCTGCCTATGATCCAGGGAAAAGAGACTACCGGACCTAATTCTATTGCCGTGTGGGACCGCTATCATAAAAAAGGGGGTGATAAATTAGTGATCGTCGGAGGCGATTTCGCTGCAGATACTGCTACCCTTCAAAATTGTTTTTACAGTAATGACAGGGGCAAAACCTGGAAATCTCCAAAGACTCCGCCAAGGGGTTACCGAAGCAGCGTTGAGTTCCTGGCAAAAAAGCAATTGGTGACCTGTGGCCTTACCGGTGTGGATTATTCATTTGATGGAGGTGTAAACTGGTTACCCCTTTCCAATGAAAGCTTTCATGTTGCCCGTATTGCCAAATTGGGTACAACCGTTTACCTGGCCGGCACCAATGGTAAAATAGGCAAACTGGTATATACCGGAAAGATCCGTAAATAAAGAGACCAAGGTAATTAAAGAGCTATATAGTAAGAGTCATCTATTTACCTTTCATTATCAACCAGTTTAATGCTTGCATCAGGATTATTTTTTCACTTTAATTTCTGATAACCTTTTCTTTCCATGCAGTAAGACTTTAAGGGTTCTTCTTTTTAATGAAATAGAGACCCCTTCTTCATGATCGTCCATACGTTGGCGGTAGGCCGATAAAATATCTTTATAAGACAATACGCCTGTTATTTTATTGTCATCGCGGCCCACAACAGGCAATACATCAACGTTTTCCCTAGCCATTACTTCAACAGCTGCTTTCAATGTATCGTCATTAGTAATGGCAACAGGCTTACGCTTGATCAAAGAACCGATGTCATTACCTGTAGCATGATGCATGCTGAAAAGACTGGAAGAGCTGATAATGCCATTGAAAACGCCCTCTTTATTGACGATTATATAATAATTGCGTTGCTGATCTTTGCGCGACTGGAGCCACTGTCTTACTTCTTCAATGGTAGCGTCAGCACTTAATACAGTTCCATTCTCCTTGGTCACTTGTTGTACGACCATCTTATCAAGAATATCCGGTTCATATGAATGCGGAGTCTTAACCCCTCTTCTGGCTATTTTCTCTGTCATGATGGTGTTTTCCATTAACAGGAAAGAGATAAAATAAGCAGCTATACAGCCAGCCAATAATGGAAGTAATGCGTTGGACTGCCCGGTGGTTTCAATGGCAAATATGATTGAAGTAAGTAAGGCCCGTGAAGCACCTGCAAACATCGCCGACATGCCAATTAAGGCTGCCATAGGCAAAGTGACTCCAGCGTTAGGAAACAGGTATATGATAAGCGTGCCCAGTAAAGCGCCTGTTGCACCGCCAATGGTGAGCAAGGGCGCCAGTGTACCACCCGAAGTACCACTGCCCAGGGCGACTGCCCAAGAAATGAACTTCATAAAACAAAGTGATGCTATTACCTGGAAGGCCATTCTGCCTGAAAGTACATCGGTGATATTATCATAACCGACACCCAGGGTACGGGGGGCAAAATAACCCACCACCCCTACTACAATACCTCCTATGGCTGGCCACCACATCCAGTGAACGGGCAATTTCTCGAATGCATCTTCTATAAAGTAAACGATCTTCGTAACCAATGCGGCCACCAATCCTATAACGATACCGATCACACTATAAATAGCCAGGGCAGTATTACCGGGGACCTGCAGCTGTGGCATAGGGAAAACAGGACCTGATTCAAATAAAAAGTGATGCCCGGCCGCGCCTGTGATGCAGGCAAGAGCCACCGGCAGTATAGAGCGGGGTGAAAATTCGAATAATAATAATTCGATGGCTAAAAATATTGCTGCAATGGGGCTGCCAAATATAGCAGACATACCCGCGGTGGCACCAGCGGCCAGTAGTATTTTACGCTCGTAATGAGTGATCGTCAAAAGCTGCCCCAGGGTTGACCCCAAGGCTCCTCCTGTGGCAATAATGGGGCCTTCCGCTCCAAATGGTCCACCGGTTCCTATGGATACAGCAGATGAAATGGGCTTGAGATAAGTAATCGAAGGTCTGATCTTACTTTTATTGGTAAGTATCTGCTCCATGGCTTCAGGAATGCCATGTCCACGGATGGCCTTTGATCCATACAAAGCCATTAACCCTACAATAATTCCACCAATAGCGGGCACCAGCACTACAAGCCAACCATATGTATTGGTAGCTGGACTGGAAGCTGCAAAAGAAAACTGGTGGTGAAAAGAAAGATTGGTGATCAGGTTAATGAGATAAACTAACAATTTGGCGATGAAACTGATAGAAATACCGATAGCTATGGCCAGTGCAGAAATATAGAGTAAACGGGTCTTATCAGCCGGAATGCGAAAACTATTTTCCTGCTCAAATGATTCATCGAGAGATATGGATATGGGAATGCCATTGTGCGCTAAAGGTTTTTGTTTCATCTGCTCTGTTTATAAGAAATTTAGTTGTTAACAATTGTTGTCAGGATTGTTTGCTGCAAAACTGTTGCAGCTTTACCCTGTCATTGATCTTTATGGATTTACCATTGGTAGAAATGATGTTATCCGCGGCCAGTTCATTAAAGAACTTAAAAACTGTTTCATAAGTGGTGCCTGCATAAGAGGCAATGTCCTGGCGGGTTATAGTGGCTGCAATTTGTTGTTCCTGATCGGCCCCAAACACATTCATGAGTTCCAATAAAGCTTCCGCCACCCTGCCCTTTACCTCCATATGGGCCAGGTCGCGCATACGCTTCTCGGCTTTCTGTAATTCTGTGGCGTAAAAATGCATAAGCTTATAGCTCAGTTCATGGTTTGTTTTCAGGGTAGCTTCTAAAAAATCATTGGTAATAAAACAAGCCTTGGTATCCTCAAGCGCAGTAGCACCAATTGGATAATTTACGATACCACCCAGTCCTCTATGACCCAGTATATCGCCTGCCTTTACAAATCTTATAATTAATTGCTTCTGGTCTCCCCATTGCTTATAGACCTTTACTGAGCCCGTATATAGAAAATATATGCCCTTTACGGGATCACCTTCCCTAAAAATTTCTTCTCCTTTTTTATATTGAAAAGTCTTTTTATGAAGCGCAATGGCTTCTTTCCAGGCGGGAATACAAAAACTACATAAAAAACAACTGTCAACGTTGCATGCTACCTCCTGCATGCGCAAAAGTACAAAATTTACTCAAAATGAACACATCAATAACCTTGCTTACACCACATTTTTTATAATGGTTTCCGAATAAATAAGGCAATTAATATTGCACAGGCAAGCTTTTTGTTGCATAAGTAGTAAGTTTGCCTACCATTCATTATCACTCTCTAAGGCTAATACAGATCTAATAACTCTATTTTATCACTGATAAATCAATTATATGAATTACGATTATTTTCCCCAATCCACTTTTTCCAGGACTCTGCTCACATCTGTTTTCGCCGGCATCATTGCCACCCTGGTTTGCCTGTTCTATGATGTATTATTCAGAGAATCCACCCATTTTAACCTTAATCCCCTGATCAATGTATCAACCCTGATCTTTGCAGTAAATCTTATCTTTTTGGTGATTGGAGTTTTATATTATGTATTCAAAAAAATGTTTAACCGGGGAGATTTGATCTTTTCAATAGTATTTATTGTACTGACCTTATTTTGTGCCTGGAGGGCAGAGGTGGCCCAGCGCAGTGCTGATAAAGTTTTAAATTCAGAATTCCATACACTTCTTTTGGGCGTGATCCTGATCATGGGAATTAGTGCAGCCTTTATGATCCCATTTTTATTCAATAACAGGAAGTTCAAGGAATTTGTTATCTAACCTGGATGCTATAAGTATAACAATAAGTTTTATCAAAAACCCGGTATGTAACCGGGTTTTTATTTGTAGTCAGATAGTGCCTTTATAACATAAAGCCCTCCAATTGAGGTTGTTTATTGATCAGTGCATCCAACAATGTAGCCTGGTTAAAGGCCCTGTTGTAATTATGTCCCTGGTACTTTGCACCATAATAAATATCATTATTCAAATGATCTGTAAGGAAGCGAAGTGCCTGCATATAGATCATAAATTCGCCGGCATAAAAGAAATACTGCTTTTCAGTAGATGTAAGCTCCTCCTTCATTTCCTGGTAATATCCCTTGACGATTGCTTTATAAAAATCTTCTCTTACTTCTATTTTTGAATAATCAGTCTCTTCTTCATTCACTGGCGACAAATAAGTACGCATCATATCTCCCACATCACTAATAAAATAACCGGGCATCAAAGTATCCAGGTCAATCACACAAATCCCTTTGTCTTTTTCATCAAACAATACGTTACTGATCTTGGTATCGTGGTGAGTCACTCTCAATTTAAAAGCAGGGTTTTTCCTGATCAACTTAAATTGATCGACTATAAAGGCACGTGACTGCAGTTGTTCAATTAATTCCCTGGAATTTTGAATTCTTTCCCTGTTACCATTTTCCAATGCCTGCTTAAACTGATCATAGCGCAACTCCAGGTCATGAAATGATGGAATGGTCAATCTTAACTGTGTAGCATCCAATCCTGAAAGCAAATGAGTAAAGCGTCCAAACTGCACGGCAGCTTCAAATGCCTGTTCAGGTGTCTGCACTACATCCTTGGAATGCGAACCCGGTACAAATGGAAACATTCTATAAAAGCCTTTTTCCTTTATATAAACCATTTCATTTCCACCTGCAGCAATAAGAGGCGCTATAAATGGATAGGCAGGAAAATGTTCTTTCAGGTATATAGCTACAAGGCGAATGTTATCTGCAATAGCCTCCGGCTCCCGGAAAACTGCATCATTCACTCTCTGTAAAATAAAACTATTGCCAAAGGCAGTCACTTTCCAGGTGCTATTGATCAAGCCAGATCCAAAGGGTTCCATTAGGGATGTTTCCTTATCAAAACCGTATGCAGGCAAAACAAATTCAGGCATGTACACTTTATTAATTCAATGGACCGGTTGAAGTAACCAATTCCTTATTCAGATATTCGGAAAGTTATTGAATCGAAACGAAGCTGCAAGGCGCAAACGAATGCGCAAGTTGATTAAACCCTGGCATTACCATGCATCACAAGGGTAGCTGGCATTTCTTCTATATAGGTAGTTTCGGCCACATGATTCTCTGCCTTGTCATTTAATAGTTTGATCATGATCTCCATAGCCCTTTCTCCCTGGCCATACGGATATTGTTCAATAGAAACCAATGGAGGAAAGGCAGTATAATTGGTAATGGGCAGGTTGGCATAGCTCACGAATATGATGTCTTTATTCACTTGTATACCTTGTTGCTGTGCATATTGAACGGCATCCATGTGTACATAGTCATTGAATGTAATGATGGCTACAGGAGGATGTTTCAATGCAAGTAAATTCTTCATGGCTGCATAAGTGCCCTCCCTGGACAGGTTGGTCTTTTCTACCAATTGCATATCTACTTTTAGCTTCTTTTTGGACAGGCCTTCTATATAACCATTCATTCTTTCTTTACTGGCACTTAACTTATCAGGTCCATTAATGAGAGCAATACGTTTATAACCCCTGCTGATCAACCAGCCCACCATATCTATTGTTCCTTTATATAGATTGCAATACACCTTATTAACATTTTCAAATGGAGGCACCCTGTCGAAATATACAATGGGGATATTGTACTTTTCAAGAGACATCAGGTGATCATATTTATTGGTTTGCTTGGAAAGTGAGATGATCAATCCATCGACTCTTTGCTTTTTCATGGCTTCCACTACATTCCTTTCTTTTTCAGGATCGTCATAGCTCTGTCCAAAAAGGATGGTATAGTTATGTTCAGTAGCCGCAGATTCAATTCCACTTATAGCCTCAGAAAAAAACTCTTCCCTAATAGACGGAAGAATGACTCCTATCACAAAAGTTTTCTTTTGTTTAAAAAATATAGCCTGGGCATTAGGTTCGTAATTAAGCTCCTTGGCCAATTCCTGCACCCTTGTTTTGGTGCGGAGGCCTATGCGCGGATGATCACTCAAAGCCCGGGAAACAGTGGAAATAGAAACGTTCAGCCGCCTGGCTATTTCTTTAATGGTAGGAAGCTTTTTATCCATAACTATGAACACAATTTACACAAAAGAAACAGGCTATCCCAAACAATGAACTATTTAAAATCAAGGACGCCAAAGCATTTGAGCAAATGAAAATTAGGTTCGGGATACTCAATATTTTTCCAGCATAAAAAATGGGGTTCAGGCAACAGGTCACCACATTTATAAAAGTTAGCCAGGTATTGCTTTCCCTTTAGTATTTCCGTTGGAGTATATATAAATAGTGTCAATGGTATGGACAATGTCAATTCCCAATATCTATTTTCATTACCAGGTTTGTTTTGAATCAGGCAATAGGTATCGATGGTTTGAATAATCTGCGCAGGCAATAGCTTTCGATCGGCCTTGGAACTTCCGTAACCAACCAGTGCCGTACCTGTGCAATTGAATTCAAGATTATAATAGTGCCCGCCATCAAAAGAAAAGAAGAATTCTACACAGGTGTCTTCCCAAACAGGTCCATTAATATCTGTAGTCGCGGCTCTTACCGTTCTTTCTTCTACAAAAAACTTGAGGTGAATGGATGTTTGGCTATAAGCAATAGAAAAACGGACGATTGGCTTATATGGAAAAGCATCTATCCATGGTGCAAATTCCAGCGTGGAGATTTGTTGGGAATCCAGAAATTGCGCTATAGATGACATGGAAGAACTCTCTCCACCCTCCATATAAAATACAGGCAATGCTTGCCTGGTATTTAAAGAAGGAGACAATTGAGCGACTGTATTCATAACTGAAAAATAAAAAAGGGCCGTAGTTAAAACAACAGCCCGCTAAACGAATGCTTATTTCGAAAATTAAAACTCTGTCTGGTGAATAACCTACTTTCCATAGGGAAGTTTCAGATCAAACTTAATCAAATAGTTTACTTAACAATGATGCAAACGATTGAGCAAATTTGGATTGCGCAACCGTTTGTGCTCTGTGATGGACCTGGCATTTACTATATTTAAAACTCCAACAACATATTATGAATCCAAACAAGCCATCCAACCGTTCCGCCATAATTATTATAGGTATCCTTTTCTTTGTTTTTGGCTTTGTCACCTGGCTCAATGGCCCATTGATCACCTATGTAAAACTTGCCTTTGGACTTGATACAGACTCCAAGGCCTTCCTGGTAACCACAGCTTTTTACATGGCTTACTTTTTCCTGGCCATACCATCTTCCTGGATCCTAGAAAGAACAGGTATGAAAAAAGGAATGGCCCTGGGCTTACTCACCATGGCAGCCGGCACTTTCTTATTTGGGCAATTTGCCACGCACCGCAATTATCCTGTGTCCCTGGCTGGATTATTTATAATAGGTAGTGGACTTTCTTTATTACAAACAGCTTCCAACCCTTATGTCAGCATACTGGGACCCATAGAGAGTGCTGCCCAGCGTATAAGCATTATGGGTATCTGCAATAAAGTGGCAGGCATCATTTCACCTATTATTTTAAGCCTGGTGGTGTTAAAAGGCATTAACCAGTTGGAAGATAAAGTAAAGGCAGCACCTGATGCTATTACTAAAGAGACCATTCTTAACGACTTTGCTTCCAAAGTATATGTACCTTATGTAATCATGGCTGTGATCCTGGTGTTGTTGGCCATATGGATAGTCCGTTCCTCCCTCCCTGAGATAAAGGCCTCTGAACAGAATGTGCAACCTAAGGCTGCCATTGGCACAAAGGAAAAAACAAGCATCTTCCAGTTTCCACATTTATGGCTGGGAGCCCTTTGCATCTTTGTCTATGTGGGCGCAGAGGTTATGGCTGGTGATGCCATTGGTACTTATGGAAAAGGTTTTCATATTCCCACAGACGAAACCAAATACTTTACATCCTTTACATTGGGTGCAATGCTCGTAGGCTATATTATCGGTTTGGCTACCATACCAAAATACATTACCCAACAAAAAGCATTGCGTATATCAGCTATCCTGGGCATCTTATTTACTACGGCTGCTTTTTTCACAAAAGGGTACGTATCAGTAGCATTCGTGGCGGCCCTTGGACTTGCCAATGCCATGATGTGGCCAGCCATTTTTCCTTTGGCAATCAGCGGCCTTGGAAAATTTACTGAAAAAGGTTCTGCCTTGTTGATCATGGGCATTGCAGGTGGTGCTATAATTCCTAAGATCTTTGCAAGCCTAAAAGAAACATATAATTTCCAGGCCGTATTTTTTGCGTTAATGGTTCCCTGCTATATCTATATTCTGTATTATTCCATTAAAGGATACATGGCAGGTAAAACAGCGTCAATGTCTAAAAGCGATGTAAGCAATATGACCAGGCGCACCATGGATGTTGTATAACAACTATGAAATCCTATATACAGATCAGCCTCCTGACAGAGGCTGATCTTTTTTGCGGTCACTGTTATGGCTCATACCACCAACAGGAAAATTACCTATGAACTAAGTCTGCAGGTCGCCAATAATAAATGTGGAAGACCAACTGAACAATACTATTTTGTTTATCAGGTCATGGTATCTAAACTTATTTTGATAAGTTATTTCTTTCTAAAATCTGGAAATTTGAAGCAGTTTTTCCACATTTGATACGTTTTAACTATACTGTTTCTTACTTCTACCCCCTGACTTACAAGCCTTAATGATCACCAAATTCAGGCATACTTTTTTGCTGTACTCTACTGTAAGCACACTTCCATTAATACAAAAGTGAAAGAATAACGGTAAAACACATAAAATATGAAAACCAGGATTGGGATCCTTTCAATTATTATTAGTTTAATGACCATAACCGGCTATGCACAGAAAACAGACACCCTGGTAAAAAAGCTGGATAGTCTCAGTAAAAAAACAGATACCGCAGGAGGGCAACAAAATGTTACCAACCCTGCAGCTTATACAGCACAGACCCAGCTCAATCCAAAAACATATTTCATTCTTTTAGGCAGTGACCTCAAGCAGGCATTTACCAAACCCTTTCATATGAAAAGCCGGGACTGGAAATACCTTGGTATTGGCGCTGCAGTTACAGGTGCCTTATTGTTTGCGGATAAACCGGTACAACAATTTGCACTTCGCTTCAGAAATGATCATCCGGGCATACAAGGTACCAGCAAGTACATAACTAATTTTGGAGGATTATATGAACTATATACATTGTCTGCCTTTGGTGCCTATGGATTTATTTTCAAGAATGAGAAGATGAAGACGACCACGCTCCTGGCCTCACAGGCATATATAACCGGGGCTGCCGTTCAAAGCGTGATGAAATTGATCTCAGGAAGAACACGTCCTTCTTCCTATGACCCCAATACGATAGCACAGCCTAAATTCCAGGGGCCTTTTTCCAAGATTTCCACCAATTATGGAGGCGGAAAGACAACCAGTTCCTTCCCTTCCGGGCACACCACCGTGGCCTTTGCTGCCGCTACTGTTTTTGCCATGGAGTATAAAAACCGTCCATGGATACCGGTTTTTGCTTATAGTGCAGCCAGCTTGATCGGCATCAGCCGTATCACAGAAAACAGGCACTGGACTACCGATGTGGTGGTAGGTGCAGCTTTGGGATATCTTACCGGCAGGCAGGTAGTGAACAACTATCATCGTTATGCTGAATTAAAAGCGCCAAAGCAGCAGAAGTCGCTCTCTCTCAATATCCAGTATAATTTTGGTCATATCATGCCAGGTCTGGTCTATAAGTTTTAAAATGAGCCATTCAGCATCCGCTACCCAGCAGGCAAAAGGATTATCCATCAGGTTTTTTATTGTAGCCGGGATCTTCCTGGCTGCTCTTCTCTTATTTATTTTCATTGCCAATGAAATGGTCCTGGAGAATGAGAATAACCTGGATCATATGGCATTTAATGCATTAAGGTCTATTACCAATCCGGAAACAACGAACTGGATGACCTTTATTACATTCTTTGGATCTTCTTATTTTTTGCTTCCTGCATATGTATTGTTGATCCTGTTTTTCCTGGTCTTTAAAAAGAACCGCAAATTATCTTTGGATGTAGCCTCGGTGGGCATTACCAGTGGCATTATCCTATTTTCTTTAAAAGCAATCTTTCACCGTCACCGACCTCTTGATCCCTTAGTGCAGAATGTCAATGGTTTCAGTTTTCCCAGTGGTCATTCCTTTTCTTCTTTTACTTTTTTTGGATTGCTTATCTATATTCTCTGGAATCATAAAATGAACCCTGTAACCAGGTGGGTCTTTACCATATTGTTTTTTCTGTTTGCCTGTGCCATTGCGTTCAGCAGGGTTTACCTGCATGTACATTTTGCCAGTGATGTCATTGCAGGACTTTGCTTATGCATTGTCTGGCTTGGGGTTTCTTTATGGCTGTTAAAGAAATATGGTCAAAAAGCACATGAAAACCTTCAAACTTAAACAACCAGTCTTTGTCTATAATAACTTTATTTCAATTGTCTGATATGTGGTGGATTTACGCTTTATTTTCAGCATTCTTTGCCGCACTTACGGCCATCTTTGCCAAGGTTGGTATCAAAGGAGTGGATACGGACCTGGCAACTGCCATCAGAACTGTGGTTATATTAGTCATTGCCTGGGCCATTGCTTTTGTTCGCGGGGGTGCTTCAACTATATCAACGCTGTCAAAGCAGAATATCTTATTCTTATGCTTGTCAGGAATTGCCACAGGCTTATCCTGGATATTTTATTTTAAGGCATTACAATTAGGTAAAGTATCACAGGTGGCACCTGTTGACAAGCTGAGTGTAGCCCTGGCTATCATATTATCAATTCTATTCCTTGGAGAAGCCTTAACCTGGAAAACAGGTATTGGAGCCTTACTGATCATTTCAGGTACAATAGTATTGATCCTTTAAAAGATGAATAATAAAATGCCCGGGTTAATATCCCCGGGCATCCCATACTTGTTTAATAAGTTTATTCCTCTTTAAGGAATCAGTTCAAATACATCTTTCAAACGAATATCTGAAGAAGAAGAACCTATCATCAGGTCAAACTGTCCCGGCTGTGTGATCCATTGCAGCTTTTCATTGTAAAAAGACAGTTTCTCCTTGTCAATAACAAACTGTAACACCTTAGATTCACCTGGTTGTAACATGATCTTTTTAAAATCCTTTAATTCCTTTACTGGCCTAACCGGCTGCGCTACCTTATCTCTCAGGTACAGCTGAACAACTTCCTCTCCGGCTACCTTACCTGAATTGGTAATGGTGCAACTGACAGTAATCTTACCGGTATTCTTTATTTTATTCGTACTCAACTTCAGTCCTGAATAAGTAAAGCTGGTATAGCTCAGCCCATATCCAAACTCATATTGAGGGTAAATAGATAGATCATTATAGGCAGAACGGTAAAACCTGTCACTGTCATTCAATGCGGGGCGGCCCGTATTGAAATGACTATAGTAGATAGGTATCTGTCCTTCCGATCTTGGAAAGCTCATAGGAAGCTTTGCAGAAGGATTGTAATCACCGAACAATACATCAGCAATGGCATTGCCAGCTTCGCTACCCAGCCACCAGGTATACAGTATGGCAGGCATATGTTCTGAGATCCAGTTAAAAACCAATGGTCTTCCTGCATTGATCATGACCACTACAGGTTTTCCAGTTGCCTGGATGGCCTTTACCAACTCTTCCTGCACACCGGGTATATGAATGTTAGAGCGGCTTTTCGCTTCGCCGGTCATATCTCTTCTTTCCCCAATGCTCATGATCACTACGTCTGCCTGTTGAGCCACCGCTACTGCTTCAGCAAAACCTGCATGACTCGTATCTTCTATACCACAACCCTGGGCATACAATAATTTGGCGGAGGGCCCCAACTTATTTTGAATCCCCTGCCATTGTGAAACAATGTAGTTGGAATCAGGAAATTCAATAGACCAAAATCCCAGGTTCTCACGCACTCTTTGACCTATAGGACCAATCACCGCAATGGTCTTAATATCCTTTTTCAGGGGCAGCAAATTGCCTTCGTTCTTTAACAGCACAATGCTTTTCTTCGCTATATCTCTTGCAGCAGCAGCGTGTGTTGGATCGTTCATGTTTTGCTTTTCTCTTTCGGCATTGCTATACCTGAAAGGATCTTCGAATAAGCCCATTTCAAACTTCTTCTTTAATATTCTCCTTACAGCATCATTCACCACGTCAATAGGAACTTTCCCTTCCTTCACAAGCTTTGCCAGGTTATTGATATAGCTACGGCTTTCCATATCCATATCGCTGCCTGCAAGGGAGGACTTCCAGGCTGCTTCATAATTGTCCTTTACATAACCATGCGGGATCATTTCACCAATGGATCCCCAGTCACTTACAACAAATCCCTGGAACTTCCATTTGCCTTTCAGGATATCACGCTGAAGCATATGGCTGGCAGAAGCCGGGATCCCATTAATATCGTTGAAAGAATTCATAAAGGTGGCAGCACCTGCCTCTGCAGCAGCCCTGAATGGTGGCAGGTATACTTCCCACAATAACCTGTCGCTCATATCTACCGAGTTGTAGTCACGGCCACCAATAGCCGCACCATAAGCTGCGAAATGCTTGGCACAGGCCATGACAGCATCCAGGTTGCCCAGGCCTTTACCCTGGAATCCTTTTACCCTTGCAGTAGCAATGAGAGAACCCAGGTAAGGATCTTCTCCTGCGCCTTCCATCACCCTGCCCCACCGCGGATCCCTGGCAATGTCAACCATTGGTGCAAAGGTCCAGTGAATGCCGGCAGCCGAGGCCTCAGTAGCAGCCACACGGGCAGCCAATTCAATAGCGCCCATATCCCAGCTGGCAGCTTCGGCCAAGGGTATAGGAAAGGTGGTTCTGTATCCATGTATCACATCCTGTCCAAACAACAGGGGAATCTTTAATCTTGTTTGCAAGGCCAGCTCCTGCAGTTGCCTGGTATGGGCTACGCCATTGATGTTTAACATAGAGCCAACCTTACCTTCCTTTATCTGACCTAACAGGTTATTTTCTTCGGTAATAGGTCCGGTATGCTCCCACATGCCCGAGTACTGGTTCATCTGGCCTACCTTTTCATCAAGGGTCATCAACCGAAGTAATGAATCAACGCGTTGGTCTGTGGACTTTTTCTGAGAATAAGCCGAAGGAGCCATCACTATGGCCAGGCTAAAAAGCGAAAGCGATACCCATCTTATCTTTCGTAACAACATACTATAGACTTTTGATTTTGATATTCCTGAACCATACATCAGCACCATGGTCCTGGAGAGAGATATGGCCTTTTTTAAATGTCCCGAAATCATGCATCGTTGCGAACTTGGTCCCTGCTATCTTCTTTCTCCATGCATCATCCCAGAGCGTAGTAGATATGATGTGATCTCCATTTTGGTAGAGGTCAAGCTTTCCATGATCAGCAATGATTTCCACGGCATTCCATTCGCCGGCGGGTTTTACAGGAGCTGCCTTATCCACAGGCACCAGGTCGTACAGGGCACCTGCGCTTGTTAGAGGAGATTTACCATCAGGATGGCCAATATTGTCAACCACCTGCATTTCAGGACCGGTTTCCCAGGGATATTTATATTTGGAAGTGTCTTCTTTTACATAGAACATGATGCCGCTATTTCCTCCTTTTGATATCTTCCATTCCAGCTTTAAATGAAAGTTCTCATATTCCTTATCTGTCACTATATCTCCACCATCTTTTGTCTGCCAGTCGCTTTTTACTGAAGCATCAAGGTGCAAGGCGCTGTCTTCAACCTTCCACGCTTTTCCCAGGCTATCTTTTCCGTAGCTGTGCCATCCAGAGGAAGAGATGCCATCAAACAAGTTTTCCCATTCTGAATCTTTTTGTGTAACGGCAGTAGATTTTGTGTCCTGCCGGGTAGAATCTGAAGAATTGCAGGCAGAAAGCATTGTCAGTATCACTGACAATGGAATTAGAATGCGCTTGATCATATAAATAAATGTATTTTATAAATTTCCCTTCTTCATTTCTCCCACGGCAAAGTTTGCGGCCCTGGCAGTAAGTGCCATATATAGCAAAGAAGGACTTTGGTTGCCCGTGCTTGTCATGCATGCTCCATCAGTAACAAAGACATTCGGGCAATGATGCATTTGATTATTCTTATTGAGCAGTGAAGTTTTAGGATCCTTACCCATACGGCAACCACCCATTTCATGGATATCAAGGCCGGGTGCCTGGTGGTTATCATATTGATTGATATTCCTTACACCTGCCTGCTCCAGCATTTCGGCACTTTGCTGCAGAAAATCTTTGATCATTTTTTCATCATTGTCATCATAATCAACCGACATTACCAATAAAGGAATACCCCATTGGTCTTTCTGATCGGTGCTCAACCTCACATGATTGGTTTCCTTTGGAATGGTTTCCCCCTGCATATACATATACGTTCCCCATCCTCCCGGTTCAGACATGGCTTCCTTATAATTGGCTCCTATTGTTTCCGGCATTGTCTCTTCGTTTGCTGCGCTACGGTAAGCGCCCATGAACGTGGTAAAGCCACCCACATAATCCATATCATGTTTATAAAGGTTGCGGTAATTGGCCAGGATAGGCTCTGTGGGATTTTTACCGTAGAAGTATTTATCTTCCATACCATCCAGTTGTCCATTCACAGAGGCCCTGTAATTATGGTGTGCCACATACTTGCCTAAAAGGCCACTATCGTTGCCCAAACCATTGGGAAACCTGGAAGATGTTGAATTTAATAATACAAGGTTGCTATTTAAAGCCGAGGCATTGACAAAGATCACACGAGCAAAGAAATCTGTAGACTCCTTAGTGTTGCTGTCAATAACGCGAACACCTACTGCTTTTTGTTTCTTCTCATCGTAAATGATGGAGTGTACCACAGAAAAAGGACGTACTGTTAATTTACCAGTTGCCTTTGCCCACGGAATGGTAGAAGATACGGAGCTAAAATATCCCCCAAACGGACAGCCCCGCATGCATAGGTTCCTGGCCTGGCATTTGGCCCTACCCTGTTTATAATGAACATCAGTGGGTGCAGTCAAATGAGCCCATCGCGCATGCACCAGGTGCCTGTCCTTATAATGACTATTGATTGATTTTTGAATCTGGTCCTCTGCACAGTTGAAATCGAAAGGAGGCATAAATTCGCCATCGGGCATAGCTTCAATGCCATCTTTGGTCCCACATACTCCAATAAATTTTTCAACGTGCGAGTACCATGGAGCAATTTCTTTATAATTAATGGGCCATTCTATACCATAACCCAAACGGGCACCCGAAGTAAATTCATTCTCACTCCAGCGCTGGCAGGCCCGTCCCCAGGTCAGTGATTTCCCACCGACCTGGTAACCCCTGATCCAGTCAAAAGGCTTTTCCTGTATATAGGGATGATCCTTATCCTTAATAAAAAAATGAGCTGTCTCTTCACCAAATCCTGCCGCTTTACTGATCAATGGATTCTCCTGTAAAAACTCCTTAGTCATTCGGCCGCGGTGAACAAATTCCCAGGGGGCCTTGGTAGCGGTAGGATAATCCTTATTATGCTCTACATTTCTGCCTCTTTCCAATACCAATGTTCGCAGTCCCTGATCACATAATTCTTTCGCAGCCCAACCGCCACTAATGCCTGAGCCGATAACGATCGCATCAAAACTGTTTTGCTGCACACCTTTCGATGAAATATTTGCAGATAATGAATCACCGGGCATAGGGAAGATATTTTAATGATTTATATTGGTTTTGGAAGGTAAACAATTTTGATTGTGCAGGAGCTGATTTTTCTATTCATACGAAATGCTTTTATTTTATCCTATCACATAATCTTATTATTATGGCTCCAATAAAAATTGCTATACTGGGAGCGGGTTTCATCAGTGAAATCCACTGCGAAAGCTACCATCGCTTTGTTCCTAATGCCGAAGTGGTTGCCGTTTATACACGCAACGCTGAAAAGGCGCAATCGTTTGCACAAAAACATGGTATTGCACAATGGTATAATGACCTTGATACAATCATTCAATCTTCAGGTGCCGATGTAATAGATATTTGCCTGCCCAATTTTTTACATGCTGAAGCAACAATGAAAGCAGCCGCCGCAGGTAAACACATCATTATTGAAAAACCATTGGCTGTAACCCTGGAAGAAGCCGATGCCATGATCAGCGCATGTAAAAAAGCAGGCGTTAAATTAATGTATGCAGAAGAGTTGTGCTTTGCACCCAAGTATGAGCGTGTAAGGCAAATGGTGAATGAAGGTGCTATAGGTGACATCTATATGTTGAAACAATCGGAAAAGCACTCAGGCCCTCATTCCGACTGGTTCTATGATGTTAACCTGGCAGGTGGTGGAGTATTGATGGACATGGGATGCCATGGCATTGCCTGGTTCAGGTGGATGCTTAAAAATGCAAAGGCTAAAACTGTTTACGCTACCATGTCAACCGTATATCACAAGGGACGCACCAAGGCAGAAGACAACTCAGTGGTGATCATTGAATTTGAAAACGGTGTAACCGGGGTGGTGGAAAACAGTTGGGCTAAACATGGTGGCATGGACGACAGAAGTGAAGTATATGGTACTGGTGGCGTGGTCTATGCTGATCTATTCATGGGCAATGCGGCTATAGCCTATAGCAAAAATGGTTATGGGTATGCTATGGAAAAAGCTGATACCACAGTGGGCTGGACTTTTACCATTTTTGAAGAAGCTTTCAACCAGGGTTATCCCCAGGAACTCAAACATTTTATTGATTGTGTCCAAAATGATAAAGAACCTTTGGTTACCGGTGAAGATGGCAGAGCCGTGCTCGAGATCATATATGCAGCTTATGCTTCTGCAGCCCAGGGAAAAAAGATAACCTTGCCTTTTTCACCCAGGGTGATCAAACCAATTGATCTTTGGCTTGAAACTTCTTCCGTACAATAAAACCATAAACAATTAAGATGAAGATCATTATAAATGACAGCTATAAAGACATGTCTGAACAGGCTGCTAATGACCTGATTGCTCTGATGGATCACTCTGAATCAAAACTGGTTTGCCTGGCTTCGGGAGACACTCCTTCCGGCTTGTTTGCTGAACTGGTGAATAGGCAAAAGACCCGGCAGGTAGATGTAAGTGATTGGAAATTTGTAGGCCTGGATGAATGGGGCGGCATGAATGGATCTGATGAAGGAAGCTGCCGGTATCATATAGATAAGCAATTCTTTAATCCATTACATATTGCAGAAAGCAACATTTGCTTTTTTGATGGCCGTAAAGACCTGGAAGCAGAATGCAAAAGAACCGAGGCATTCATCCAACAACAAAATGGGATTGAAGTGGTAATACTTGGCCTGGGTCTTAATGGGCATGTAGGCATGAATGAACCAGGGGCTTCCCTGGAAACACATTCCCATGTGGCGGCCATAGATGAGGAAACCCAGCGGGTGGGTCAAAAATATTTCACTTCCCCGCATGATATTTCACAAGGCATTACCCTTGGCCTTGGCAATATTATGGAAGCCAGGCATGTAATATTGTTGGTGAGCGGTGCCCACAAAGCAGCAATAGTGAAACGGATCATTGAAGAAGAAAGTAGTGACATGATACCTGCCAGCCTGTTACGTTCGCATCCTTCATTGACCATCTATCTTGATAAGGAAGCCGCAAGCCTTTTGAATAAACCAACCAATCTATGATCGAGGGTTCCATCATAGGTATTGACCTTGGAGGTACTAATATCAGGGCGGGATGCGTGGTGCAACAATCACTGGGCCCTATCCTGGCCAAAAAGCTTTCCGGACATCAGTCGTCAGAAGAAGTATTAGACCAGGTTTTCCACTTCATAGAAAAGCTCCTCTCTCCTTCCGTTACCGGAATTGGCATAGGGGTACCTGGACTGGTGGATCAACAAACAGGAACGGTATTCGATGTGGTCAACATACCTTCCTGGAAACAAATTCCATTACAAAAGCTCATTGAAGACAGGTTTCAGTTACCCGTTCTCGTTAACAATGATGCCAACTGCTTTGCCCTGGGTGAATATTATTTTGGCAAGGGAAAGGGTTCCAATTCCATGGTTGGTTTAACTGTAGGCACGGGACTTGGCTCAGGGCTTATCCTGAATAAATATTTATACACTGGCAGCCATTGTGGTGCCGGCGAATTCGGAATGATACCTTATAAAAACCATGTTGTTGAGTATTATGCCAGTGGTCAATTCTTTAAAAATGTTCATGGCATTGAAGGTGAAGCAGCATTTGAAAACGCATTGCGTGGTGAATCAAAGGCCCTTGACATGTACGCTGAATTAGGCATTCATTTGGGCAATGCCATCAAGATCATATTATTTGCTTTAGATGTGGAGCTGATCATTTTGGGAGGGTCGGTAAGCAAAGCCTACTCTTTTTTCGAACGCTCCTTGTGGGCCACTATAAAAGAATTTCCCTACCAGGGTGCAGGAGCAGACCTGAAGGTGGAAGTATCAGCATCAAAGAACAGCGGTATTCTGGGTGCAGCAGCATTACATTACGATCATCATAAATGATCCACTCATCCGCCAATTTTTGTAAGCTTTAAAACGAATCCCCCACCAGGTGCCATGGCTACTTTCAATGGTTGTCCTTTTTGCCAGTTAAACTTCTCAATAAGATAATCTGATGGATACTTCTCTGCATTGATCCCGTCCTTGCAAAGTACAACCTCATATAAGCCTGTTTCTATTGCATCTGTAATCAATTCTATTTCCCTGGAACTCCAGTTCGTCATGCCTGCAATGTACCAGTCCTTTCCTTTTTTCCTTGCCGTGATGATATATTCGCCTACAGTTCCCGCCAGTATTTTCGTATCATCCCAGGTGGTGGGAAAGCTTCCCAGCATTTGCATGAATTCCGGTTCCAATAAACCCTGAGAAGGATTCCCGGAAAATATCTGCACAGGACTGTCATATACCAGGAACATAGCCATCTGGTGACAACGTGTTCCCTGGCTCATAACTTTTTGATTAATGGGCCTGAACTGTTCCCTTGTGGCATTATCTAAAATCCCCGGCTCATAGTCCAATGAGCCAGCCAGCATGCGTGTATAAGGTAATGTAACATCATGACCAGGCGTAGGCTTATCACTCCAGATATTGTATTCTGAACCTAATACACCTTCCCTTGTAATGGCGTTTGGCCAGGTCCTATTGAAACCTTTGGGCGGAAAGGCCCCGTGGTACATGATCATAATATGATGGTCGGCACAGGCTTTGGCAACCCGATGATAAAAATTCACCATTAACTGGTCATCCCGGTCCATGAAATCTGTCATGATAAAATCTACGCCCCATTTATTAAACTGGTCAAGGGCACTATCCAATTGACGGTCCAGGGTTGCCGCCAGGGTCCACATACTTATTTTAATGCCCTGTTGCTTTGCATAAGCTGACAAGGTATCCATGTTAATATCCGGATTGATATCAAACAGGTCATTGTTATTACTCCAGCCGGCATCCATCATGATCCTGTCGAATCCAAATTTCTTTGCAAAATCAATATAGAACTTATAGCTAGCTGTATTCACTCCTGTTTTAAAGGCCACATTAAACAGGTTGATACCTATGATCCATTCATCAGTGCATTTTCCCGGACGGATCCACGAAAGGTCTTTGACAGAAGTGGGAGCACCCAGGCGAAACACCAGGTCATTTCCAGGCAATTCAATATCGTGCCTTGCAATGATCATCACTCTCCAGGGAAACGTTCGGGTACCCCGGGTATGGGCAATGTAATCTGCACGCCGGGTAACCAAATACTGTGGATATAAGCTCGTGGTCAGTTCCTGCTCCAATGGATAGGGAGCAAAGGCCGCTTGTAACGACGGGCTACCAGTACCAGTGATAAACATACCCGGGAAATCATTAAGATCAGACTCAGTAATTCCAATCTTTACTTCGTTTTCAATACCAGTTAATACAGGGTTGAATGCCATTGCTGAATCATCAAGACTGTCAATGGACTTAAGTTGATAGAGTTCTTCAAAACTGGTATGGTACCTGTCTGATCCCTGCCGGGGTGGCAATAGTGGAAGCCTCACCTTTTTACCCTTTGGAAATCGGAATTCCGCTACTTCGTTTTTTACCAGGATAGAATCTTTAAACCGGGTAGACCATCTATAGGCCACACCATCATCATACACCCTGAATGCAAGACTATAGGGTTGTTTAAATTCCAGGTTGAGCTCATTGTATTGATTCTTTATATTCTTTCTCTTCTCGGGAACGGCAGAGACTATTACTTCATTCACCGCTTTTATCGAATGCCTGCGTAATCTGAGCATATCACCAGGGCGTTCACCCTTTATCTGCAAGGCGATTTTAGAGGGCTCCATGATCCGCACCCCATCCGTCTCAATATGGTAACTGATTTCGGCGCCAATCAGTACCGTAACCTTTATTTGCCTATCCGGAGAGTACACCTGAAGGCTGTCCATTGATTGAGCCTGCAAATGAAATAAAATGGATAGTAAAGGTGCAAGTACCGCTTTCATAATTTACAAGTTATTCATACTCACGGTAAGCACCAAACGTAGCCAGCCTGTCCTCTCCCAATTGTGCAGGTATGGCGTTACAATCCAGGTTGAGCTTTTTACACAATTGCAGCCAAAGACCCGTTCGGGTATAGGTCTGATGCACTTTTTGGAAATCGGTAGCGAGTAACAGATCCCTTGCGGTTTCATATTCACCTTTATCAATGAGCAATTGTATTTTTCTTTCTATTACCCATTCATCTTTTAAGGCCGCCACTGCCGACAACCATTTTTCTCTTTCTGGAATGGTTTGCGCCCCTATAGCTCTTAATAGTTTATCTCTTTCCACTATTACCTGGGGATGTATCTGCAGCCATTTCTCATTGATACTTTCAAATGCTTTTTGCGCTCCTTTCAGGTCTCCCTTTATTTTCAGAAGACGGGCCAACAAAACTTTGGCAAGCCCCTGTGAAGACAAACTAAGTTGCTGAATCGCAGGTTCATTCTCTCCCCTTCCGGCCAGCCAGGCTCCATAATAATATTTCCACAGGTCCGCAGTTGTGCCGGTTGTCTTGCTGATGGCAAATTTGAATGCATCTGCCAGGTCTTCCATTCCTGAGGGTGCCCATAAATTTTGATCAATTGCCGGCGGCAATGGCAATACTGACCTTTTCTGGAAAGCTGCCTGGAGGGCATTCCATATGCCTACTTCTTCTTTTCTTGCCCAACCGAATAAAGGAACCTGGTTCAATGATCGTAACTGTTGTGCAGGCACCTTTAGGTCATAAATGCTCACAGCTTCACCTGTAGGCATCCAATATTCAATATGCCACCTTGTTTGCCCGGGTTCCATCTGAAGCTTGATGGACTGATCACCGATAGGGCCACCCTGTATCTCCAGGTAAGTCTGGTGCTTCGCTGTACTTAGCACCGACCAGGCACTATCATTCCCCACTCCATAGCTCCATAGTTTTATACCAGATGCAATTTTATCATCTGCAATATGGTATAAGCCAGTTCCATTGGAGGGTGTATAAGCTCCAAAAGCATTGACATCTTTTGTCTTCCAGAAATACCCTGTCATTTCCTTGATATCGCCTTCTACTCTGGGACCTTGTTTCACCCAGTCAATAGTATCAATGTGCGAGGCATGTGATAAAACCCTTCCTTTAGGAAAGTCAAAACGTGTATCAGGCGCGGAAGGCATGGCAGCGTTGGACCATGACATCCATGGGTAAGGATTCTTACCAGGGTTGTGAAACACTACCCTTTCCGTCAGGTATTTATCTCCAGGTCCTAGCGAATATTCTACGGACCACTGCATACCAAACCTCAACTCTCTTTCACCACAGGTAACATAGGTTCTGTCTTTCACCTTATCTATTTTATAATCCACTGTCTCATTTTGAGAAGGCGAATGAGAGATAGGAAAACTCACTTCAATACCACCAGCCACAAAATAAAACCTTGGCAATATCCGGGTGTACCTGATTACATCAGGAACATATAAAACTTCCTTTCCTGATGGCTTATGGATCATGGAATACACTTTGCCACCCAGATCAGGGCATATAATGACCTTCATATGGTCATTCTCCAATTCAACAAACCGGTACTTTTTGGGTACCGGCCTGTTGGATGTTTCAGAATAACTCTGGTAGGGATATACACCGTTGGGATCAAATGCAGTTGGCACAGGACCTGCAGGTGTCAATAAATGCGTTAATACATATTGATCGTACACTTTGGAACGAACAGGCCCTACAGGGCCTGCCATCAATTCATGCATCGTCAATACGCACAAAAGCAACAATAGATTTCGCTTTGAAGAATACATAGTTTTATAATGGTTTTGATACCAGTCTATCAGATAATTGATTCACCAGGTCGCGACCTTTTTCTACATCTGCGGTGATCTTTTTCGAATCGAAATCCTTTTCTGCAAGGAATACCTGCATGTGTTCATTCAAACGTGCTAAGAGGGTTTTAACTGCCGGGTCTTTTGACAAGGCAGCTTTTTCTTTAAGTATGCGGATCTTTTCAAAATCAACAATACCTTCTCTTAACTTTTCAAAACGGATACAGCTATTTCCACCAGGATATACCAGATAGCAATCCCCAGCGGGCCATAATTCATGCCTGGCATCTCTCATCGGGTCGTTTGGCCAGGCATCATAAGCCCACCTCAAAAACCCATCATAGTTATGCGCAGTAGTGTACCAACTGATCCACCTGCCTTCAATGGGAGGAGAAAAAACAAAATTGTTGGGAACAGGCGGATTGCAACATACATAGTAAGTTGTGGTTTGACCTCTTTTAGCTCTTTGGTTTACCACGTCCACATTTGATTCCTTACCATACAGAAAACAATAGTCATCCAATAGTGTTTCCAATTCCTTATGATAATCACCGGCATAAGTGATCTTCCATTTTGGAGAATGACCTTTTACTACCTTGATGGCAGCCAATGTTTGCTCCATCTCATTTTCATTGATACCTATATAGGTCTTTTCAAACCAGCCTTTCTGCTCCAGGTGTTTCTTCAGGTCCGTAAGAAAAATGTTCCAGAAAGATTTGAACTCTTTTGATTCAGGTGTCCAGGAAACATACACATAGTTTCCTGACTTTTCATCCATATATCGAAACCGGAATCCCCAAGGCACAGGGGTGTAAATGGTGATGGCCTTATCAATGCCCAGGTCCATGGCCATTTGCACATATTCATCAAAAATATTGTAGTCAAATTTCCAGCTACCATTCGTTTTCTTTGTCCACTCTATCATGGATCCCTCTATCATATAAGAATTATCGGCCCATGGAGAATGCACAGCATAGGTAGTGATGAATTTACCACCGGCGTCGGCATACAGCTTCAGATGCTTCTTGAGCAATTGCTTATGTTCTGCAGACCATGGCTCGACATTATTTTTCCAGGCTACTACCCAGGGATTTTGCCATAGGTCAAGGCGGTGTTTCCATTCTGTAGGCTTTGGCAACAACTGTCCCTGCACATTGACAGAAAAGTTTACAGTAGAGGTATAATTTTCTGATTTCACATCCACAGTTCCAGTGTATACTCCTGGCGCTGTACCTGCCGGAATGTCAATTGACACCCAAACAGGCCTGGTAGATTTACCGGGAAGCTCAAAGCGGTCAAAGCTTTCAAAGCGATCAGGCATCAGGTAAAGGTCTTTATATGGGCTCGCTCCGCAGGTTACATCTTTTGCACCGTAGGGATAATTACCCACCACATAGCGAACCATATGAACCTGGAAATTATTTTTTGAAATGGTTTGACCATTACGGTTCTTCAGGTCGTTCACCACTAAGCGCACCTGTTTCAAAGTGTCGGCTGACCATACGAGTAACTGTGAGTTCACCCTTTCTCCTTTCCAGGCAGTAGCCTGGAATGATTGGACGGCATTAGCCAATTCCGGCACTTCACTTCTGAAATACAATTGATCTGTTGATCCGAAGGCCACATGCATGCCTTTTCCCAGGCTGGCCCATGCAGCACTATTCACAGTGGTATCAAAATGATATTCTTCATTGTAATGCGCCGGAGGAACCGGCACTTTAGAAAAGTCCATCTGACCCTTGTACACCTGTCCATAGGAAGCAAAAGCCAGGTTCAACAACCCAATAATAGCTAAGGTTTTTTTCATAATCTATTTCTTTAAAAGGATAAGGATAGGCCATTACAGCCTATCCTCAACCATATGAATACTATTTATCAAAACTGCTTACCATCCTGTATTTTGAACCAGGGTTCCGTGCGACAACTGTATTTGCTGCAAAGGAATAGGATCAAGGTAATGCTTCGGAAGGAAACTGCGGGCAGAGGCAGGTTCTGCTATAATAAATCCATTCGCATCTACCTGGATGTCTGTTCCTAACTGCAGATCAGGATATTTAGCCTGGTATTCTGTACCTACAAATTTAACACCTCTTAAAGCCTGGGGCAAAACAGTTTCCGCCAGCTTCCAGCGGCGCAGGTCATCACGCCTGAATCCTTCAAATGCCAGCTCCACCGTTCTTTCGCGCCTGATCTCATCCAACATATTCAAACCATTATTATTGACGTGCGCATTGGTCAGTGCAGGCATATTTACCCGGCTCCTGATCTGGTTAATGGTGCGGTCTAGGTCAGCATCAGAAATAGAACCATTTTTTTCATACAAAGCCTCTGCTAGTATAAGAAGGGTTTCCGCATACCTGAACTCTTTGAAATCATACTCCCCTTTAAATTGTGCAGCATCCAATGTTTCATCAAGGAACTTGCGCAGCATATAGCCCGTGTGGGTGGCATTGCTGCCATTGAAACCCGGGAATGTGGGCTGCCAGATGCCTCCTTCAAAGAATATGGATGATCCTGGCTCAATAAATGTCATTGACATCCTTGGATCCCTATCTTTAAATTCACTCGTCAGCGTGCTATAGCCCTGGAACAATGGTGATTTTGTAATCGGAAGTCCATCCTTGGCGAGGTACTGGTCTGCCAGGTTCTTAGTAGGCACCATAAAGTTGAACCATAGTTCTCTTGTCCAGTTGTGTATGGCCCTGTTGGCATAATACCTTTTGGCAAGTATTACTTCTTTGCTGTCATCACCCTGCAGTATAAAAAGGTATTTATAACTGTCAGCGCCTTTATCAGTGTACAATTCATATTCATGAGAAGCCACCAGCTTTTCAGAAGCATCAATGGCAGCCGTTAAGTATTTAGTGGCATCTCCTGCCCCATGATACTTGGCCCAGGTGCCCTGGTACAACGCTGCCCTGGCTTTTAATGCCAATGCAGCTCCCTGTGTCACCCTACCCAATTCATCGCCGGAAAGCTGGCTTTGTAAAGGAAGTTTTCCAATGGCATTGTCCAGGTCAGAAAGAATAAAATCAATGATCTCCGCCTGTGAGGACTTTGCCGTATATAATTCCGGGGAAGTTACTTCCAGCACTTTTTCAATTTTGGGTACACCACCATAGGTCTTCACCAGGTTCCAGTAATTGTAAGCTCTGAAAAATAAAGCTTCACCTTTCCATCGCTCGATGTCCGCACCTAATGTGGATGTCTCAGCTTTTTCCAGCAGGTAATTGGTGGCCCTGATGTATTTATAGGATCTATCCCATAACGGAGAATTGGCCTGGGGCAAATAAGAGCCATTACTCTTGCTCCGGTTATCTACACCCGTCATATCCGTTCCCGCACCAAATGCTATGTCAGCATTATTATCCGTGTAGTTATGGGCACCTTGAAGGCCATTATAGAAATCATTGGCGAAAAGCTTGTAATCGTCCGGGGTTTTCCAGTAAGATGCATCCGAGACCTTATCCAACGGATTCAGATCCAGGTTCTTTTTACACCCTACGGTTGCAGCAATCAGCAACAGGTAAAATGAAATATTTTTAATGCGAATCATATTCAATAATTTTTAGAAGGTTATATCAATACCACAAGAATAGTAGCGCTGGAAAGGATAGTTACCGCCCCAATCGGCAGATTCTGGATCCCAGCCACCTAATACGTGGTGCTTTTCCCAAATGTCCTGGCCACTAACATAGATCCTGGCATTGGTTAAAGACACCTTACGGATCAATTGCTCTGGCAACGAATAACCTATTTGCAAATTCTTCAACCTGATATAAGAAGCATCGATCTTCTGCATGGTAGACGGCTGGTAGTTCCAGTAGCGGATGTCGCCAAATGAAAGCCTTGGGTATTCTGCATCAGGACGATCTTCATTCCATGTCTTACCATAGTAAAATGCAGGTGGTTGTCTCCACCAATCGCTCCATGGCATGGAGTAGTCACCCACCCTGAATAAAGTGCGTTTACCCACTCCCTGGAAGAAAGCACCCAGGTCAATTCCCTTATATTTCACACTCAGGTTAATGCCATAGCTGTAACGTGGTGCTGTATTACCTACAAAGGTCACGTCACCATCACTGCCAGGCTGGTCGCTGTACAAGCTTATCTTGCCATCGTTATTCAGGTCTTTAAACCTGGCATCTCCAATGCCAATACCTGAAGGAACACCTTCCAGCTTTTTATAATCATCCAGCTCTTTTTGAGTTCTGATCAAACCATCAAATACATAAGCGAAATAGCTGTTCATCGGGTATCCTTCTCTAATGTTGTTCATACCTAAGGTGTAGGTATTAGCACCGCCCAGGTTCACCAGTTTATTATTGGCATCACTCAGGATCACCCTTGCAGAATATTGCAAGCCGCCCACCTTGTCTGTCCATCCTAATGAAGTTTCAAAACCCCATGTCTTCAATTCTCCATCATTGGATGGTGGTGGTGTTGCACCTAATAGCCTTGGATAGGAAGTAAGATTAACCAACATGTCTTTGTTGGTTTTATTGAAATAATCAAAAGTAAAATTCAGCCTGTTGGAAAGTATAGTTGCATCTAGACCTATATTCTTATTCACCAAAGTTTCCCATGTACGGTTGTAGGCAACCATTCCATCTAAACTAGCAGAAGGATCCTGTCTGCCTGCTCCAAATGGATAAGTTCCTCCGATATTAATCTTCTGAATAAAATCATAGTAACCAATACCATCCTGATTACCCACTTTACCATAAGAAGCTCTTAGTTTTAATTCGTTGATCCAGCTTACATTCTGTAAGAATGATTCCCTGGAAATACGCCAACCTGCAGAAATACCTGGGAATAGCCCCCATTGCTTATCAGCTAATTGGAACCTGGAAGAACCATCATATCTTAAATTTGCCTCTACCAGGTATTTATCATCAAAGGAATAAGCCAGCCTTGAGAAATAAGATCCGATGGCCCAATGATTGGCACCACCTTTTGAGTACATATCACCTACTCCCAGGTTCAGATCCCAAATTTGGTCACTAACAATATTATACCTGCCGGCAGTAACATTTTTCAATTCATTCTTTTCATAAGAGCTACCCACCATCAGGTCAAAATTGTGACGCCCTGCCAACTGCTTGTTGTACTGCAGGTAACCGGTATAATTCTGATAATTTACCTGTGCATTTTGCTCTTCCACCCAGCTTTGGCCAGGGCTTGCAATGCTGTAATAGGCTAAAGTGCCATCCCATTGGTACAATGGAACTGGTTTACCCATATCTGTACTGTTCTTACCGGTATAGTTAGTACCTGCCTGCAGGTTCAGTTTCAAACCACGGGCAAGGTCGGCTATCAGCTTAAAGTTGGTATTGATGTTACGGGTATTATAAGATGAAGTAGGCGCTTCCTTGGCATAGGCAACGGCATTCCCCCAGCCACCTTGTGCAAAGAACTTACCATCAGGTGTATACGCAGGGTGGTTGGGCATACCGAAAATAGCTTCACCAATTACCCAGTTGCCAACACCCGCAATATCAGACCTGTGCTGGTGATCAAAGGAAAGCTTGGATTCAAGCCTTAAACCCTTCATCAGGTTATAATCATAATTCAATCTCAGGTTATAGAGCTTATTATTATCATTGGCATACTTCACCACACCATGCTGGTCGCTGTAGCTGCCAGATAAATAATAGCTGGAATTAGCATTGCTACCCGACACGCTGATGGCATGTCTTTGTTGCTTGCCATTCTCCAGCAATTCCTTCACCCAATCCGTGGTAGTGAAGAATAACATCCAGCCACCATATAATGGATGCGGAATGGGGTTAGGATCATTATTCAGTATTTTTTGCAGCATCTCTGGTGTATACATAGGTGCAGCTCCATTATGAATATTGGCCTCATTCTCCATTATGGCAAATTGATAGGTAGTTGGACTTTCCATCATACCTGTCATTTTGGTAATGGCAAAATTGTTATTGTAGGTGATCTTTGCATTTCCGCTTTTTCCTTTTTTAGTGGTCACCAGGAATACCCCACCTGCACCACGGGCACCATAAATAGAAGCCTGTGCATCTTTAAGCACGGAAATGGATTCGATATCAGAAGGGTTCAACAAGGCAAGGTTACCCTCTATACCATCAATCAATACTAAGGGAGAAGCAGCACCATTGATAGAAGAAGGGCCTCTCACATTCAGATTAAAATCTTCCGAACCTGGTTGTCCTGAATACCTCTGTATATAGGTACCGGGTACCTCTCCCTGCAATCCTGCATAGGCATTGGTAATAGGTCTTGACTGAAACACTTCTGCATTTACGGTAGAAACAGCACCCGTTAAGGAGGCTTTTCTTCTTGTTCCATAACCCACTACCACCACATCATCCAGCGCTTTAGCGTTAGGACTTAATGTGATGAAATATTCGGGCTGGTCGCCTACCACCAGTTCCTGTGTGGCAAAGCCTGTATAACTAAAAACAAGGGTATCCCTGCTATTGGCGCGAACACTGAAGTTTCCCTGCACATCCGTGCTGGTTCCTCTTGTTGTATGCTTCACAAGCACGGACACACCCTGTAAGGGTCCCTTCTCATCCCTCACTGTACCTTTTATCTCACCCTGCGCAAAGGCAGCATGACCAAAAAGCAATAGCAGGAATAGAAATGCAGTAGCTGCTCTTTTCATATCAGACTGTTTGGTTTTATAAATAATTATTAGCGTTTAAATAGAACCTTTATTCCGGCTGTTGAAGAAATAATACGGGTGCAGAAAGAAAAACCATTACGGTTCTCATTCATTGAAGAATGCAGCAATCGCAGTATCTATCAGCAGCAGCTTGTTATCATTCATTAGCAGAATTCTAACATACAAGGCAATATAGCATGAAAGAAGAATTGAAAAATGCAATCAGGGCGGTCAAACGTTTGCGCAAAATTCATCGTATAGAATACAATCGTTTGCGCAAAATGAACATTTCACCAAACTCAAAGTATACATAGCCCCTTATAGCAGCAGCCAAATGAATTACCTGCTAAAATATTCAGGACCTGCAGGTCTTTATTTACAAGACATGCGCAATACCTTATCAATTTTATTGTTATACCTCAGGTACAAATGGCAATGAAAAAAAGGGTCAGACAGCTTGCAAAGCCGACAGGATATCATTTAAAATATCATCCTTTTTTTCTAGACCGGCAGAAATGCGGATCAGCCCCGGTGTAATATTCACTTCCTCTCTTTCTGATTCGCTCAGTTTAGCATGCGTGGTGCTGGCAGGATGGGAAGCAATGCTGCGGCTGTCGCCAAGGTTAGCTGTAAGGGAAAGCATTTTTAGATGATCCAGGAAGCTGCGGCCGGCTTCCAGTCCGCCTTTCAATTCAAAACAAATGATACCGCCACCGTTGGTCATTTGCTTTTTGGCAATAGTAAATTGTGGGTGAGATGGAAGGAAGGGATATTTCAACCAACTGATCTTTTCATGGCCTTCTAAGTTTTCTGCCAGGTAGAGTGCATTGGAAGCATGTCGCTCCATCCTGACCTCAAGGGTATCCAGGCTCTTGCTTAACACCCAGGCGTTGAAAGGAGAAAGCGCTGGTCCTGTGCTGCGGCAAAACAAATAAATTTCCTTTACCAGTTCTTTGCGGCCCAGTACTACCCCACCCAGCACCCTCCCC